>JAGATI010000090.1 GCA_017621295.1 Clostridia bacterium
AAATTATATAAAAAAAATAAACATAAGTCAACATAAATTACAATGGAAAGGATAAATAATGAAAAAAAATCTTTATGGACATATACATAGAAAAAGTGAAAATCAAGAAAAAAGATTTTTCTTAAATGAAGAGTTGGTAACTGATATAGATACTGTAAATGAATTATTTCGTTTTGTACAAGAATCACAAAGTCTTTATGGAGAACAAGATTCATTAGGTGCATTTTGGAGTAAACAGCAGATTGTAAGTCTTTATAAAAACATTTATACATTTGGAATGTATGATAAAATTCTTGAAAAACTAAATGGATTGTATTCAGCATTAGGAAGTGAAGAGTTATTTACAATTGATAAAAAGTTTCTAGATAATCATTATGCCAATTTAAGTGATAGAAGAGAAATTGCAGCTGCTGGAATGGAACTTGGAAATAGGCTTTCAAAAGTTCCAGGACAACTAATAACAAAAAATATTATACAAAGAGATGAAAATGGAAATGTAATTCAAAATGGCACAAGACATTGGACGAAATTTTATGTTTCTAAACTATCAGAATTATATAATGAATATCTCGAAAATTCAGGACAGTGGTCATTTATGGAGGGAGTAACTATTAAAAATAGTCCAGAGAGGTTAGGAGTTTTTAATATTGAAAGTAATAATCAGAAAGAATATTATTTATTTTTGAAATGGTTTAGAAGTAAAATAGATAGATTAAGCAATCGAAAATCCTTTTATTGTATGTTTAGAGATTTTTATATGTATTCTAAATTAAAATATTGTGAAAGTTATTTTTACCAGATGAAACATGAGAATATGGCAGAGCTTATAACCATGCAGGAGCAAGGAGAAATTGGAATTAAAATAACTGATTCTACTAGATTTGATAAAAAGTGTAATAAAAATGAAGAAGAAAGAAAAAATACAATACTATTGAGTACAGAACTTCCAGGATATAGTAAGCCTTATATATTTCATTTCAAATTAGATAGATTAAATAGTATATTAGGGAGACCAGAAAGTGAATCTTTAGAGATTGAACCAACTATAGAAAGACAATTAGGACATACATACTTTTCTCATAAATTGACAGAAGAACAAATTGAATATATAAAAAAAATACGATGGCAAGAATTAGATGTAATTCCAATAACGAGAGATATTATACAATACATGAAGGGTAGTATTGAAAAAAAACAAGAATATGAGATTGCAAAAGAAAGACTAGATAGAGAAAAAAGTAATAAGGGTGATGATAAAGTGAAAAAACAAGAAGATAATGAACAAACAAAAAATGTAAGAAAATCCTTAATGAAAGATCAACCTTTTACAGATCAATTATGTGAAAGTATAGAGGCTCGTTTAGGGATACATATACCAGAAGATTATAAAAATAGCCAAGATAGTAAAACCAGTTTAATGTATAAATCGAAGACACAAAAAATGAAGTTTTCTTTTATGTATAACTATATGAGGGATTTTTTACAAACTAAATTGTCGGAAACAGGAAAAGTTTTTTCTAATGAAGAATTAACGGATGAAGCAAATAAAATGTATGTATATATGAAGTTATGTGGTAAAGGATTTTGGAATTTAGCATATAATGATAAAAGGACAGTAATTTTAGAAGAAGTATATAAAGAATATGGAGATAAATTTAATAGCATAGCTAAAGCAATACAAGAGGGAGTGCCAAGTGATAGACTAAGGGATTATGTAAAAAAAGAAACGTCTCCTAATTTAAAAAATGGAGTAAGCAAAGGGAAAAGAGACTTTAAAAGCAAAAAAGGGACTGCTAAGGGCTTAAGTAGTAGAAATAAAAAGAAACAACAAGCTTTTCAAGATGAAGAAGATAAAAGTGTAGACATTAAAAGTAAAAATAATGAAAAGAAAAAAACGACAGAAGAGTGTATAAAACAAGCTTTAATAGATTCTATAAAAACAAAAAAGGCACAAATAGAATTAAAGAAGAACGAATTATTTTTATTACAACAAGAATTAGAAAGATTAGAAAAATTGAATGAATCTATGAATGGAAATTATAATATAGGGGAAGATGATTAATATATGATAGATACTATACAAAAGATATATATTAATATAAAAGAGTTTTTGGCTAGTATATTTAAAAAGAAAAATTTGATGTTAGAACAGCATAAAAGTAAAGAAGAAATTAAAATATCTTCTGAATTAACTAATATAGAAAGATTAAGAAAAGAAAGTGAAAATAGACAAAAGATAAAAGAGATAATAGATATTACAGAGAATAATCCAGGATTACTAGAAAATTTATCTATAAAACAGTTACGAGTAATAGATAATTATTATGATGAGAGTCTCGAAGAAATAAATAAAAAAATAGCAAACTTTAGAGCAAAATTAAATAAATAACTTTCGAAATGTATTATAACATTAAAATGTAACTTTTTGACGATTTTTGGTATACAAATTATGTGAATATGTATCATAAAATATAAAAATATGACGAAAAATGTCAAAATATCAAAGAATAAGGCGATGAAAACTTGTTGTAATATGAAATATTATGTTGTAAAATAGCAACACAATATGAAGAAGAAAGGAGAAAAAGGACCAATGAAAAGTTTATATGCATGTATAGAAATAAACAAAAATATTAATGAAACAGGAGATAGTGTAACAGAGAAAATTGAGTATTATAAAACAAAAGATGAATTATATGGAATAGAAGTTGTTAAAGAAAATGATTTACCATGCAAAGAAATAAGTGATATTGCACAAATAACAGAAGATGAGAGTGAAATTGATAGTATATTAGATAAATTGGTTAGTAATGGAGTAATGTGCAATTTTGAAGATATTGTGAATGACTTAATGAGAAATTCAATATGTGCTTGTTAAACAGGAGAATATATGAATATAGAAAAAATAAGAAAAGCTAAAACTAATATTTTAGGAAAAAATATTATATTTTATAAAGAAATTGGTTCTACTCAAGATGAAGCAAAAAGATTAATAAATACAAATATAGATAATGGCACAGTTATTTTAGCTAATAGCCAAAAGAAAGGAAGAGGAACAAAGGAAAACATATGGTATACAGGTATTGGAAAAAATATAGCAATGACTTTGATTATCTTTCCAAATTGTAATATACAAGAATTAGATGGACTTACTATGTTAATTGCCAAATGTTTAGTAAGTACAATTAGTGAGTTATATAACTATGAATTGACAATAAAATACCCAAATGATTTATTTTTAAATGGTAAAAAGATAGCAGGTATATTAACAGAAACTAGTACAAGCAAAAATAAAGTAAATCATATATTAATAGGTATAGGGTTTAATATAAATGAAGACAATTTTAATGTAGATACATTAAATATAGCTACTTCATTAAAAAGAGAATATAATAAAGAGTTCTCAAGAGAAGAAATAATAAAAAAATTTTTAGAAATATTTGAAAATAACATTAAATCAATTATTTAATTTAATATAATAAGTAAGGAATTCCTAATGCAAAATTTAGGAATTTTTTTTATTTAATAAAAATATATTTACAAAAATAATATTTATGATAAAATACAAACAAATATTTGGAATACATACTAACAAATAGGTTAAAATTAACTAAAATTAAATATATAATTAACTAAAATTTAAAAGAAAAAATTAAAAATATAAAAATATATTTAGTAAAACTAACATTATTTTTAATAATTCCGCCATAGCGAAAAGGATTTGTGGTTAAATAAAACAAAATATGTACATACTAGAAGTCGGTGGTGAAGATGCAGATAGAAATTTTATTAAAACAAATACGACATGAAAAAAAAGTAACTTTAACTAAACTATCAGATAGAAGTGGGGTTTCAGTTTCTCATATAAGTGATATAGAAAATAATTATAAAATGCCAAGTTTATTAGTAAGTGTAAAATTAGCAAAAGCTTTAGATGTTGAAATAACAGAATTATATAAGGTAACATGGTAATGAAGGAAGCTTATGAAAAATAATAAATATGATGTAAAGCTATATTATGAAAAATCACTTAAAGAGCTAGAAAGGTATATAAAAACAACCAGAACTAGACCTAATGAGAAAACTTGGAACAAGTTTGCTGTGCAAAATGGATATTTGTCTAGTGAATCAATTGGTTATATCTGTGGAATTGGTTTTAACAAGTTATGTAGAAAAATTATAAAAAGGCATTAAATAAATAATATAATATAATATTTAATGTTTTTTTATTATGCTTAAATAATATTAGGCATTTATTTGCAAAAAAATCTTAATTTTGATTTTTTTATTATGCATTCGACAAAATTCGCGATACAAGGTTAATATAAATGTATATAATAATTTATATATAATTACTATAAAGAGGTGAGTATATGAATTATTATCTAAGAAGTTTAAAAGAATTCAAGAGAAAGCTTAAAGAAAATAGCGAAATAACAAAAGAAGAATGGGACAAATATGCTCATGAGAACTATTTTTTTAGTTCTATGACTTTAGAAGCACATTTTGATGTATATAGCTTTAATGTTTTAAAAAAAATGGTACAGCGACAATTATAAACCACTGTACTTTAACATTAAAGAAATAAATACAAAGTGTAAAAAGATAATTTACTTAAAATATTAAAAATAGTTATAGCTAAAATCGTACTAAGTAAACTGTAAATATATAAATGTTATAAAAATGGCAAAACACAATGGTATTAATATATCTATATCATTGTGTTTTTTTGCAAAGATATATCAAATCTGACCAGTCAGACTAATAGATAAAATATACTGTTTAAGGTAAAATACTACTTGCTTTATAAGGGACAAATGTGATATATGAATAATAAAGTTATAATAAATAGAATAAAGTTTATATAATTAATAAGGATAATAAAAATTATGGAGGTATAATATTAATGAAAACAGCTTTTTTATTCCCAGGACAAGGAGCACAATTTATAGGAATGGGAAAAGATATATGTGAAAAATATGAAGAAGCAAATAAAGTGTATGAACAAGCAAGTAAAATTTTAGGAATAGATGTGAAAAAAATGTGTTTTGAAGGAACAGAAGAAGAACTTAATAAAACACAAAATACACAAATTGCAATAGCTGTTACAAGTTTAGCTATACTAGAAGTTTTAAAGTCTAAGGGAATTAAAGCAGACGTTTCTGTAGGATTAAGTTTAGGTGAATATGTTGCATTAATATATTCAGGCTATATTAGTTTTGAAGAGGGAATAAAGCTTTTAGAAAAAAGAGGATATTATATGGCAAGTTTCCTTCCAGAGGGTAATTTTGAAATGGCTGCAGTTATTGGCTTAGATAGTTCTATTATAGAAGATGTTTGCAAAAAAATAAGAGCAAATGGTAAATTTGTTGTTCCTGCAAATTATAATTATTCAGATCAAACCGTAATTTCTGGCGAATCTGAAGGAATAGAAGATGCAATAATAGAACTTAATAATTTAAATGCAAAAAGAGTTATTAAATTAAAAACAAGCGGTCCTTTTCACACAGAGAAGTTAAATAAAGCGAGAGAATTATTTTCTAAAGAATTAGAAAAGGCAAGTTTTAGCATAAATGAAAATAAAGTAATAAAAAATATAGATGGGGATTTTTACAAAAAAGAAGATAATTTTAGAGATATTTTAGCAAATCATATTGTAAGTTCTGTGAGATTTGATAAGGCAATAAAAAAAATGAAGGATGAAGGAATAGATATAGATGTAGAAATTGGACCTGGAAAGGCTTTATCTGGATTTGTAAAAAAAGAGCTTAAAGGTGAAGAAATAAGAGTGTTTTCTGTAAGTGATGTAAAGTCTTTAGAAGAATTTGTAAATTCAGATATAAATGTGATATAACGTGTATAACTTTAGATAATCTATAATGAAGGGATTGAAAGAGATATGGATAAAAAAGTAGCTTTTATTACAGGTGGTTCAAGAGGGATTGGTAAGGAAATTGCAAGAAGATTTGCTGAAAATGGATATAACATAGTAGTAAATTATGTTTCAGATAAGACAGATGTAACAAAGTTAGAAAATGAATTAAATCAAAATGGAAATGTAGAAGTTTTATGTGTAAAAGGTGATGTGACAGATTTTGCTACATGCGAAGAAATAGTAAAAAATGCAATAGAAAAATTTGGAAAGATAGATGTTTTAGTAAATAATGCAGGAATTACTAAAGATAATTTATTAATGAGAATGAAAGAAGAAGATTTTGATAAAGTTATAAATGTTAATTTAAAAGGAACATTTAATATGACTAAAAATGTTATTAGTTATATGATGAAACAAAGAAACGGAAGAATTGTAAATATTTCATCTGTAGTTGGAGTTAGTGGTAACGCAGGTCAAGCAAATTATGCAGCATCAAAAGCAGGAATTATAGGATTTACAAAAAGTATAGCTAAAGAACTTGCAAGTAGAAATATTTTAGCAAATGCAGTGGCACCTGGATTTATAGAAACAGATATGACAGATGTGTTATCAGATACAGTAAAAGAATCTATTCATTCTCAAATCCCATTAAGAAAAATGGGAAAAGCAGAAGAAGTAGCAAATGCTGTATATTTCTTAGGAGCTGAAGAAAATACATATATAACAGGTCAAGTTTTAAATGTTGATGGTGGAATGATTATGTAAACAATTGACATATGAAGTAAAGAAGTTACAAGTAAAAATAAAGTAGAAAATATAAATTTAGTAATGTAAAATAAAGCCTATATTGTTAATAATTTATAATTATATGTTACAAAATTAAATTTTTAATATACTTATGGAGGTTAATGTATATGAATTATGATGAAATAAAAAAATTGATGGATGACATGGGAGAAGCAAAAATAGATGAGATAAATATTGAATTTCCTGATGGATTAAAAATAAGTATGAAGAAAAATGAAACTGTAGTAAAAGAAGTAGTTAAGGACATAAATCAAAGTACTCCTAACATTAATATAAATACAGCAGTAGGTGATGATGCTAAAAATATTCAAAATGATTGTGATAAAGAAGAAGACTATAAATTAGTTAAATCTCCAATGGTTGGTACTTTTTATGGAAGACCATCTCCAAAACAAGAAACTTTTGTTAAAGTAGGAGATAAAGTAAAAAAAGGTGATATACTTTGTATAGTAGAAGCTATGAAATTAATGAATGAAATAGAATCAGAATTTGATGGAGAAGTTGCAGAAATTTTAGTTAAAGATGAAGAAATGGTAGAATATGGACAGGTGTTAATTAAAATTAAATAAACAATTAAATTAAAAAAAGGTTGCAGATTATAAAATAAAATGTGTAAGACGCAATAAAAATTTTACACATATTAGTATTTGAAAGGAAGAAAAATATGCTAGATATTAATCAAATTATGGAGATAATTCCACAAAGAAGTCCATTTTTAATGATAGATAGAGTAGAAGATTATGTTCCAGGAGAGAGTGCTGTCGCATATAAAAATGTTTGCATAAACGAACCTCATTTTGAAGGTCATTTTCCAGGTATGCCAATTATGCCAGGTGTTTTAATTGTAGAAGCAATGGCTCAAACTGGTGCAGTTGCTATTTTATCATTAGAAGAAAATAAAGGAAGAAATGCTTTATTTGGTGGAATTGATAAATTAAGATTTAAAAAACAGGTTGTACCAGGAGATGTTTTAAAGTTAGAAGTTAAAATTATAAAAAGAAAAGGTCCTATAGGTGTAGGAGAAGCCATTGCAACAGTGGATGGAAAACTTGCAGCTAAAGGAGAACTTACTTTTGCTATTGTTTAAGAAATTTGTGCCAATGGGGACGGGGCATTTTGGCACATTTTATATAAATATTTGAAAATAATATTATCACATTTTTTTGTGCCAAAATGCTCCGTCCCCATTGGCACAAATGAAAGGAAAAAGAGATGTTGAAAAAGGTACTAATTGCTAATCGTGGAGAAATTGCAGTAAGAATAATAAGAGCTTGCAGAGAAATGGGAATTAGAACAGTTGCAGTATATTCAGAGATAGATAAAGATTCATTACATAGAAAAATGGCTGATGAGTCTGTTTGTATTGGTCCTGCTAAATCGGCAGTAAGTTACTTAAATGTAAAAAATATACTAGAGGCAGCTTGCTTAACAGGTGCAGATAGTATTCATCCAGGATTTGGATTTTTATCTGAAAGTAGCACATTTGCTAAAATGTGTGATGAGATTGGAATAAAGTTTATAGGTCCATCTTATAAATTAATAGAACTAATGGGAAATAAGTCTATGGCAAAAGAGACAATGCAAAAAGCTGGCGTACCAGTAGTACCAGGTTCAGATGGATTAGTAAAAAATATAGATGAAGCAAAAAAAATAGGTAAAAAAATTGGATATCCAATTATTATAAAAGCATCAGCTGGTCGGTGGAGGCAAAGGAATAAGAGTAGCTTATTCTGAAGAAGAACTAGTTAAGTTTTTCGAAGTTGTGAAACAAGAAGCTAGAGTATCTTTTAATGATGATAGTATTTATATTGAGAAATTCATAGAAAAACCAAGACATGTAGAAATACAAATACTAGCAGATGAACATGGAAATGTAGTGCATTTAGGAGAAAGAGATTGTTCTGTTCAAAGAAGAAATCAGAAAGTTTTAGAGGAAACACCATCAGGAGTAATACAAGATGCATTAAGAGAAAAAATGGGAGAAGTGGCAGTAAAGGCTTGCAAACAAATAGGATACTCAAATGCAGGTACTATAGAGTTTTTAGTGGATAAAAATAAAAATTTCTATTTTATGGAGATGAATACAAGAGTTCAAGTAGAACATCCAGTAACAGAAATGGTCACAGGAATTGATATTGTTAAAGAGCAAATAAAAATAGCATCTGGGGAAAAGATGAATTTAAAACAAAAAGATATTAGTTTTAAAGGACATAGTATGGAATGTAGGATTAATGCAGAAAATCCAAGTAAAAATTTTATGCCATGTCCTGGTAAAATAACAGGACTTCATATTCCAGGAGGAAATGGTATTAGAGTAGATACTTCTATTTATGCAGATTACGAAGTGCCAAGAGTTTATGATTCGATGATTGCAAAAATTATAGTTCATGGAAAAGATAGAAATGAGTCAATTGCAAAAATGAAGAGTGCACTTGGAGAGTTTATTGTGGAAGGGATAAATACTAATATAGACTTTTTATATAGTATTTTAGAAAATGAAAGTTTTGTTAAGAATGATTATGATACATCTTTTATAAAAAAAGAATTTGGTGTCTAAAGGAGGAAAATATGAATTTATAGTAATGATGATCATATGAATCCTCAATGTGAATTAGAATATTATGCAGAGAAATTAGAGGCAGAAAAAGTATTTATTCCTAATATAAAGCATATGGGAAAGAATTGCCTCAAGCAATAGAAATAATAAAAAAGTATCTATAATTAATATTTATCTAAATAACAGATATTTATTTACAAATAAATTATAAAGGAAGTATAACCAATATGCTAATAGATAAAATTAAAAAAATTAATCAAACAGAAGAGAAAAATAAAAAAAATGTAAAAGCATCTGATATGTTAGTTGGAAAATGGGTTAAGTGTGATTCATGTAAAGAAATTTTATACAAAGATGAAGTTCATAAAAACTACAGTGTGTGCCCTAATTGTGGAAAACATTTTAGATTATCTGCTAGACGTAGAATTTCGCAAATTATAGATGAGGGAACTTTTGTTGAAATAAATAAAGATATGGAAACTAGAAATCCATTAAATTTTGAAGGTTATAGTAAAAAAGTAGAGGCTTTGCAAGAAAAAACTAATATAAAAGAAGCAGTAACTACAGGTTTTGGAGAAATAAATGGAGAAAAAGTAGTTATAGCTGTTATGGATGGAAATTTTATGATGGGAAGCATGGGAAGTGTAGTAGGAGAGAAGATAACTTATAGCATAGAACAAGCTATAGAAAATAAGCTTCCATTTATAATCTTTTGTGTTTCTGGTGGAGCTAGAATGCAAGAAGGAATTATTTCTTTAATGCAAATGGCGAAAACATCAGCTGCACTTGCAAAATTAGATGAAGCAGGACTTTTATACATATCTGTTTTAACAGACCCAACAACAGGTGGAGTTACAGCAAGTTTTGCATCTTTAGGAGATATTATTTTAGCAGAGCCAAATGCTTTAATAGGATTTGCAGGACCTAGAGTAATAGAACAAACAATTAAACAAAAACTTCCAGAAGGATTTCAAAAGTCAGAGTTTTTATTAGAACATGGTTTTATAGATAAGATTGTTGAAAGAAAAGATATGAAAGATACATTATATAAAATTTTACAATTACATAAATAAATGTTATTTAAAAGAAAATACATAAATAAACTAATAATATTATTAATTATAAAAATATATAATTTTGTATGAATAATAATGAAATAGTGATAGTATTATGGCTTTTTCAAAAGGAGGAACAAAATGCAATCAGAAAAACTTACTGCATGGGACAGAGTTATGCTTGCAAGAAAAACAGATAGACCTAAATCATTAGATTATATAAATTTAATATGTGATGAATTTATTGAGTTACATGGAGATAGATTATTTGCTGATGATAAATCAATTGTAACAGGTATTGGAAGAATTGATAAATATCCAGTTACAATAATAGGTCAGCAAAAGGGAAAAACAACAAAAGAAAATATGGAAAGAAATTTTGGAATGACAAATCCAGAAGGATATAGAAAAGCTTTAAGAATAATGAAACAAGCAGAAAAGTTTAATAGGCCAATAATAACTTTTGTTGATACACCAGGTGCATATCCAGGGCTTGGAGCAGAAGAAAGAGGCCAAGGAGAAGCGATTGCCAAAAACTTGTTGGAAATGTCAAGATTAAAAACTCCTATTATTTCTATTGTTATAGGAGAAGGCTCTAGTGGAGGAGCTTTAGGAATATGTGTAGCAGATAAAATTATTATGCTAGAAAATGCTGTATATTCTATATTATCACCTGAAGGTTTTGCAAGTATTTTATATAAAGATGCAAGTAAAAATAAAGAAGCAGCAGAACATATGAAAATAACAGCAAATGATTTGAAAGATTTAAAGGTTATTGATGAAATTATAGAAGAACCTGAAGGCGGAGCAGGAGAAGACATTCAATATGTAAGCTTAAAAATAAAAAAATGTATTTTAGACAATATTAAAACACTAGAAAAGATAGATAAACAAAGTTTAGTAAATAATAGATATGAAAAGTTTAGAAAAATAAAATAGAGAAGTTTAAAGGTAGTTAGTTATTTTAAGAATAATATAATTACCTTTTAATTTTATATTGTAACCATTATTTTACTTTTTTTCCAATATTACTAGACATTTTAACATTTTTAGCATAAAATATAACCATAAAATGCAAATGAGGAAGGAAATGAAGTAATTATGAATATTTGGCATGATATTTCAGAAGAAAGAGTGAAAAAAGATAACTTTGTCGCAGTAATAGAAATACCAAAAGGTTGTGGAGATAAATATGAATTAGATAAAGAAACAGGAATGCTTAAATTAGATCGTGTATTATATACAGCAACACATTATCCAGCAAATTATGGATTCATTCCTAGAACATATGCAGGTGATAATGATCCATTAGATGTTTTAGTAATATGTCAAGAATCTGTATATCCGCTTACTCTAATAGAATGTTATCCAATTGGAGTACTAAAAATGATAGATGGTGATGAACAAGATGAAAAAATTATAGCAATAGCAAAAAACGACCCATATTTAAACTGTTATAAAGACATTAAAGAATTACCAAAACAAATATCTGACGAACTAATGCATTTTTTTGAAGTTTATAAACAATTAGAAGGTAAAAAAACAACAGTAGATAAGATGTATGGAAAAGAAGAGGCAGAAAAAATAATACAAGAATCAATTAAAAATTATAAAGAAAAATTTAATAAATAAAGAGGATGTATATGATAACCCCAAAAATAATATTCAATTTATTAGCTTTTACTTTATTTATCATTATATTTTTTAAAATGATAAAAAAAAATGATACTACATATATAGATGTATTAGTATTACAATTTATAGGAATAGGAGTTAACTTTATTGAGCTAATTTCAGATATAAAACTTCCTATAGTTATAAAGATATTATTGTATATTTTGTGCGTAATTATTCCAGGAATTATTTTGGTTTTAGAAAAGAAAAATATACTATTTCCAGAATTATTAAATGTTATTATAGCGAAAATTTACTTAAAACAAAATAAACCAGAAGAAGCAAAAAAATATATGTTAAAATTAATAGATAAATATCCAAATAGTTATTTAGGACATAAAATTATTGCTGAAATTTATGAATTAGATGGTAAACATACAAATGCAATAGATGAATATGTAAGGGCAATAGAAATAAATACAAAAGATTATAATTCTTATTATAAGATATCAGTATTACTTCAAAAATTAAATAATAATGACGCTGCTATAAATATGCTTAATGATTTATTAAAAAAGAAGCCAGACTATTTGCAAGCTACCATGCTATTAGGTGATATTTTATATGATGAGGAAAGATTTAAAGAAGCTACAATAGTGTATACAGAAGCATTAAAATATAATCCTGCAAACTATGATATTTATTATAATCTTGGAATGGTTTATACAAGATTAAATGATTTCCAAAAAGCAAAAGAATATTATCAAATGGCAGCAGAAATTAATAGTATGCTTTATAATGCAAAATTTAGTTTAGCACAAATATCTATGTTATATGGTGACATGCGGAGAAGCAGAAAGCTATTTTATGGAATGTTTATCAGCAGAAGAAGTTGAAGCAGGTTCTTATTATTACTTAGCACAAATTAGTTTGTTAAGAGGAGAGAAAGCAAAAGCTGTTAATTATATTAATGTGGCAATAGAACTTGATAGTAAAGTATATAAAGAAATAGAAAAAGAGTCTATTTTTACACCAATAATTAAACATATAAAGCCACCAGATTTAAATGATACATTAAATAGGAAAATATTAAATAAATTAAGTAAGAAGGAAAGATTAACACAGAAACATTTAAAAGAGACTTATTATTTAGTTAATAAATTAAACAATAATGATATAAAAATGATAAAAAATATTAAGAAAAATATAGAACTTGAGGAAGAAAAACAAATAGAAAAAGACGAAAAATAAATGTGATAAATTTTGAAATACAGAATATATTCATATTAAGTTTAATATGAAAGGAATGTGTTAATATTGGAAAAAAACATATCTGTTATAGGTGGAGATTTAAGAATTGTTTATCTTATACAAATGTTAGTAAAAGACGAGTTTAGAGTATATACATATGGATTAGAAAAAGCAGAAAATTTGAAAAATATAAATAATGTCTTTGTGTGTAAAAATGAAGAAGAGTGTGTAAAAAAAAGCAAATTGATTATTAGTTCTATTCCTCTTTGTAAAGATGAAGGAATTATAAATGCACCATTTGCAAGTAGAGACATTCTAATAGATGATGTAACAAAATGGTTAGCTAATAAAGTTTTTGTAGCTGGAAGTATACCAAAAAAATTATATGATATCAAAGAACAAATGAATTTTAAGATTATAGACTTAATGCAATGTGAAGATTTAGCAATTTTAAACAGTATATCTACAGCAGAAGGAGCTATTCAAATAGCAATGGAGCAAACAGAATATACATTACATGGAAGCAACATATTAATATTAGGATTTGGAAGAATTGGAAAGGTACTTTCTAAAATGCTTCAAGGAATGGGAGCAAATGTATATTGTGAGGCTAGGAAAAATGAAGATTTAGCATGGATAGAAACTTATGGATATAGAAAAGTTGCACTTTCAGAATTAGATAAGAATTTAAAGGATAAAGACATTATAATAAATACAATACCAAGTATGATATTAGATAAAAATAGATTAAAATTAATAAAAAAGGATAGTTTAATTATAGATTTAGCATCTAAACCAGGAGGAGTTGATACAAAATCAGCTAAAGATTTAGGGATAAAAGTAATATGGGCGCTTGCTCTTCCAGGAAAAGTTGCACCATATAGTGCTGCTAAATGTATTAAACAGACTATATATAATGAGATAAAAGATAGAAATATATTTTAGAAATGTATTAATAAATATAGAAAGTAAAAGTATTAAAGTAGTTTACAATTAAAAAGTAATAATTAAAACGATTTAGGTTATAAAGCAATAATCAAAGTGATTTAGAATAAAGCAACAATTAAAAAGATTTAAGTTATAGAGTAATAATCAAAGTAATTTATAATATAAAATAACAATTAAAATGACTTAGGCCATAAAGCAATAATCAAAATAAAGAAAGATTTTTTAATCTCATAAATTAAATAAGAAAAGAGGAGTTTATATAATGAATGAAATACAAGCATTAATATTAGGAATAGTACAAGGGCTTACAGAACTTTTGCCAATATCAAGTTCAGCCCATTTGGCAATAATACCATGGATATTTAATTGGGATGTGCCAGAAGCTTTTGATGTGGCATTACATTTTGGAACATTACTAGCAATAGGAATATTTTTCTTTAAAGATTGGATAGATTTAATAAAAGGTGGTTTTAACAAGGTTGTAAAAAAAGAAGATTCACCAGAAGGAAGAATGTTTTGGTATATAGTTCTTGCTACAATTCCTGGTGGAATAATAGGATTTCTACTAGATCATTTTGTTGGAGATAAGTTAACTACTCCATTAATAATAGCAATAGCATTAATAGTTATGGGTATTATTTTATACTTTGTGGATAAAAATGCAAAAGCTACTACAGACTATGAACATATGACATTAAAGCAAACTTTCTTAATCGGTTTAGCACAAAGTTTAGCATTTATTCCAGGTGTTTCTAGATCTGGTGTAACTATGACAGTTTCAAGATTATTAAAAGTAGATAGAACATCTGCTGCAAAATATTCATTTATGTTATCTGCTCCTATAGTACTTGCTGCAACTATATTTAAAATAAAGGATTTTGTGTTTAATGTGCCATTTTTTATTGGAGTAATAGCAAGCTTTTTAGTTGGTATAGTAGTTATTAAATTTTTACTAAAGTACTTACAAAAAGGAAGCTTTAAGGGATTTGCTATATATAGAGTAATAGCACGGAATAATTATTATAGCTTTAACTTTTATAAAATAAGGAGGAAAAGTTATGTTTAAGAAGGAAAACTTAATTAAATTATTAATTGGATTAGTAGTTTTACTTATATTAGGTGCTATAACTGTTGCTTTAGTACTAGATCCAAATGCAGGTTTTATAAAAAAAGAATCAAATAATAATATAATGTATTCAAATGATGTTGTTTATTAAGTATAAATGTGTGAAGATTACCTATAATATATGTAAATATTAGGTAATCTTTATTTAAACAGCAAAAACAAAAGACTACCACTATATATACTAATAATTCTAGGAAAAGACAGTAGAATAGTAGCCTGTGTATTTATATGTTACAGGTTAATGGTTTTTTAGTTGTTGTTTGATGGATAGTGCCAATAGTCCGGCTTTTTGAATA
>JAGATI010000020.1 GCA_017621295.1 Clostridia bacterium
CTGAAGCGCCTTGGAAGAATTGTTTTTTATTATAATATATAAGACTAGCTAAAGCCGGACTACTAGCACTATACTTAAACTAGCAACTAAATTTTTTATCAAAAAACTTGCAACATTTTACCTTTTAATGTAATATAATACAGTAATTATAATTTACGCAAAAAACAATATTAAGAAAGGAGATTGTTATTAAAATAAAAAAGCGCCTGGACAATTTTACATTGTTGACGAGGTTAGAGTTTATCGAAATATTCGGCGGATGGCTCTATGGCAACAGTTACTGTCATTAGATATAAGTATAAAAACTAATAGCAATATTAGAACAAAGCAAATATCAGTAACATTTATTTTGCGTACCTTATAATATTATTTAAAAATAAATTTATGGAGGTATTTTTTATGTGCGGAATTGTTGGATACATTGGAGAAAAGAAAGCTTATCCAATTTTAATTGATGGACTTTTATGTCTTGAATATAGAGGTTACGACTCAAGCGGAATTGCATCACTTGAAAAAAATGAAGTTAAGGTTCTAAAAGATAAAGGTAGAGTAAAAAATTTATACGATTTAGATGGATTAGATAAATTAGAAGGAACTATTCGGTATTGCTCATACAAGATGGGCAACACATGGTAAACCATCTAAAGAAAATTCTCATCCTCATATGGATAATAGTAATTCTTTTGCTGTTGTACATAACGGAATTATAGAAAACTATAGCGATTTAAGAGAATTTTTAGGAAAAAACGGATACAACTTTTTATCTCAAACAGATACAGAAGTTATTCCAAACCTAATTCACTACTATTTTTCTAAAGATGAAAAAACAGATGATGAGAAATTTTTAAGAGCTGTAAAATCCTGTGTAGATGATTTAAAAGGAAGTTATGCAATCGAAGTTATCTCTCCTCTTTACCCAGATAGAGTAATTGTAGTTAGAAAAGATAGTCCACTTGTTATTGGTAAAGGAGAAAAGGAAAATCATATTGCATCAGATATTCCTGCACTTCTTAAATTCACAAAAGACTTCTATTTACTAAATGATAATGAATATGCTGTTATATATAATAATCATATTAAATTTTATAATAGTAACTTAGAAGAACATAATAAACCAATTAAAAATATTGAATGGGATGCAGGTGCTGCTGAAAAAGGTGGATTTGAAGATTTTATGCTTAAAGAAATATATGAACAACCAAATTCTATTAGAGAAACTATTGGTTCTAGATTTAAACTTGGAGAACCTTGCAGTTTTGATGATATAGATATTTCAAAAGAATATTTATCTACTATTAACAAAATATATATAGTAGCTTGTGGTACTGCTATGCATGCTGGTTTAGTAGGTAAAAACTTAATTGAAAAGCTTTGCAATATACCCACAACAGTAGATATAGCATCTGAATTTAGATATAGAGACCCAATTATAGATGAGAAAACTTTATGTATTTATGTTAGCCAATCTGGTGAAACAGCTGATACTATTGCAGCTTTAAAATTATCAAAATCAAAAGGATCTAAAACTTTAGCAATTTCTAATGTAATTGGAAGTTCTATTACAAGAGAAGCAGACTATACTATTTATACTCATGCTGGACCTGAAATTGCAGTAGCTTCAACAAAAGCATATACATCACAAGTTGTACTTTTTGCTATTTTAGCTATATATTTTGCAGAAATGTTAGGGGTTACAGATTCTAAAACTTTAGAAGATTTAAAAGCAGATATTTTAGACCTACCTTCTAAAATAGATACAATTTTAGATAATACAGAAGAATTAAAAGAGTTTGCAAAAAAAGTATATACTCGGAAAAGATATGTTTTTCTTAGGTAGAGGAACAGATTATAATACTTCATTAGAAGGTTCATTAAAATTAAAAGAAATTTCATACATTCATTCTGAAGCATATGCTGCTGGTGAATTAAAACATGGACCTATTGCATTAATTGAAAATGGCATTACTGTTATTAGCATAATTACAGATTCTAGTTTAGTAGAAAAATCTATTAGTAATATACAAGAAGTAATTACTCGTGGAGCTAAAACATTAGTTGTTACAAATCAAAACTTACCAAATGCAAACTTTGATTTTGTAATTAATATACCAGAAACCAATCCTCTTATCTCACCTATTCTTTCTGTTATACCACTACAATTAATTTCTTATTATATATCTAAAAATAAGGGATTAGATGTTGATAAGCCTAGAAACTTAGCAAAGTCTGTTACTGTTGAGTAATAAAATTCTATATTAAAATTAGTAAAAACCTTAGTAGTAATACTTTCTAAGGTTTTTATTATAATAACATTTAAACTATTTTAAATAATAATCAAAAATATCATTATAATAAAAATAAGGTCATAGAAAAGAATATAAATTCAATTTCTACAACCTATTTGTCTAAATATTTTGACATTCATTTAAGAAAGCCTTAATATCGGCTCCCGACATAAAACTGTATGTCGAGTGCACTACTAATTTAGCAGGTATAGTGTGTGCATATTCCTCTTTAGGAATTCCATAGCATTTTTCAGCTTTTTCTGACAATTTTGCCACCATTGCAATAAGATTCGCTTTTATAAACTCATTGTCTTGATTTGTAATACCTATGATCTGAAAAGTATTCTCTCCTATGCATTTTACTCCTACCAACTCCATTTGGTATCTCCTTACTAAGCTCATCCTTTGTGATATTGTTGCTCATTACGAGCTTTATTTAATAAACAACAATGATTGGCACTTTACCAATACTCTTATTATTTTAACACATACTTTACAAAATATCTAGTCATTTTGTAAAATAATTTTACATAATACTCCCTTGCAACATCTCACAATTTTAAGCTCTTTTAATACATTATATCATTAATTTTAATATAATAAGAAAAACTGCACCTGGTATGCCAAGTATACCAACAAAAATAGATGTCCCAATATTTAATCCTATATGAAAACCAAATGTAGCTCCTACTATATTAATAACATATATTAATACTCCACCTAAAACAGAATTAATAGCAAGTTTTAGTATTTTCTTTAATGGCACTATAAAAATCCTACCTACTATAAATAATATAATAATACAAGCAAAAAAAGTTATGATTGTATTTGTCTCCAAGTTTAATCACCTTACCTTTATTTTATTATTATGACTAAACATGGACAAATATTACTAAAGCTTATGCTTTTCTTAAATTCATTTCATTAAGCATATCTAAAGCAATTCCTTGTTTTTTTGCTTTTTTTAATAAATAATTTAGCTTTGATTGATTTGCTTTTATAAAATATAAATAATAATCTATTAATTCACCATCTGCAAATTCAAAATTATGTCTCGCATCTTCTACTTCTCTTTTAGTTTTTATAATACTCGTTATTAGTTCTAATTCCTTTTCTTTATCTGTTTTTTCTTTAATTTTTGTTTCTTTTATATATTGTTCTTCCATAATACTCTCTCCTAACTAGAACAATAGTAGGCTTAAAGTTTACATTTTATATTTAAATATATTATTCTTTAAGCCTACACAAAAATTCTATTATATAAATATATCATTAATATTATATTCCAAACAATAAAAAATATTCCTTATTTAACCAAAAACTGTATATATTATAATACCTATAGTTTGAATAACAAATAAGTTTAAAATATTAGATGTAAGTAAATTATTAGTTGCTTCTATAACACCTAATTCATTTGAATCTTCGAATTTATAGTGCTTTTGTGATTCAAAAAAAGTAATTAACTCTGGCAAACTTGTTATAAATCCTAATGCGATTCCTAAAACAATCTCTGGTATATTAAATATATTACTTAAATTAGTTAACACATTACTTAATGCATTTCCAACAACATATAATCCTATAGCTGTAATTACCAAGTATATAATGTACTTAACTACAATTATTTTTTTACCTTTTATTTTTCTAGATTCGACTTCTATTTCTTCTGAAAATTTATTATCTTCTTTTTTCAAATATAACTTGTGAACATTAGAATTAATATAGTAAAAAAATACAAATAATAATATAAATATTGGAACTATACTGATATTAAATTCTAAATTTGTAATTAACATTAATATTGGAATTATTATTGTAATTACTACCATAATAATATCTATTTTTATAGCTTTATTTTTTATATTCTTCTGGTTTTTATTAAGAAAAATAGAGAATATATATTGCATAAAATTAATTATGTTAGAACTTAATATGTTATATGCACTTGTTCCTATAAATCCCGCAAATGCCGAAAATGAAACTGTTAGAAACTCTGGAACTGATGTAGCTATTCCTGCAATATTTCCTATTGCTTTTGGAGATAACTCTAAGCTTTCGGCTAATCTTCTCAAGAGTTTTACTAAAATGTATTTTGAAATTGAGACAATTAGTAATGAATATATTATAAACTTTAATATTTCTAAACTTAAATTCATAAAGTATTTTCCTCCATTTTTGTTTTCTTTTATTATTGGCATTTTTTTGTTGTTTTATGAATTGTTATTTTTAGAGAATGGTTTATATCTACTATATTTAAAATAACATCAAAAAAGATACTAATTTGCATTTTTTATAAAAAATGCACCTAATTTAGGTGCAAATGCATTATTCATATTCTCGACTCCATAAAATATATTGCTTAGCTTTCAATGCAATAATAGATGCCTCTTGATAAGTTTCTTTATTAGAATCATTTAGATATAATGTTAGCTCATCATTGATATCTAGCATAGCAATTCCAATTAACTTTTTACCTAGAAACTTCCGCTTCTTATATATCTCACAGTAATACCAGTTAATTGTTTTAAAAATAATCTCCAAAAATAACACCTCTTTCTAGATTGATATATACATTTTAACATAATTTTATATTTTTCAATATTATTAATTTTATAATGTTATATTTTTACATAACAATCTCACTTACCTCATTTACATCTTTACTACACAAATCAACATCTATCTCACTCTTTGTATCCAAATACTCATTCTTAAATATCTTCCTTAGCTTATTCATTTTATTAACAATCTCTTCTCCGCTTTTTGGTATAATATTTTTTCTAGATTCTTGATTATAAATTCTCGCAATTGATTTTATATATTGGATATCTTCCCCATATTTAAAAACAATATCTAAAATATCTTTTGATTTTCTATACCCTTGCTCTATTAATCTATTTGTTAAACTACTATTAAAATAAAAATAATCCTTTAATCTTTTGTCATCCTCAAATACAATTTCTATTATTGCTGCATCTGTATTTAATTCCTCATATTGTTCACTTGCATGGTCAAATCTTAATACAAAAATCAAATCAAGATTCTCATTTTCTAATGGCGCTATTGGTGTATTATCTAAAAAAGCTCCATCTACATAATAATCCTCTTTTACTAAAATTGGATTATATAGTCCTGGCACAGAAATACTAGCTTTTAAGAAATCATTTTGAATTTTATTATGTTCTTTATTAACATTTTTATAACATAATGAAATATTAGGTACTTTTATATAATTTATATAACAAGGTGTTTGACTAAGAGTTTTTACCTCTGCTTGCATTTCCTCTATATAATTATATATAATTTTTCTTTTATCTGATTTAACTAAAAATTCCTTTGCTGATTTAAAATTTAAATTCCTCCATACTTCAAACAAATAGTCGAATTTATTATTTATAAAACCATATGCATTTATTGCTCCAATTGATGCACCACTTACTGCTTTTATATTATTCATTTTTATATATTCTAAAATAGCTTTGCAAAATCCTATTTCATAAGCTCCTTTTGCAAATCCACCTGAAAAAACAACTCCGATACGTAAATCTGACATAGTAGGATTCATATTAATCCTATTCCTCCTTTTTTGTAATAAATATATTATATCTCATATTCTATTTATTTTCTACATATTTTTATAAATTTTAACGAGAGTTCATTTTGAACTCTCGTTACTGGATAAAATTGTGTACTTTTATTTTCTCTCTAACACTATTTTACCACTTGTTACCTGAAAATTAAATTTATTACCACCATTTTTATATTTTCCTTCACCACTTTTTTTATCTAAATTTGACATATTTGAATATAAATCAAAGTCAGATTTAAAACTGCCTGATGTAACAGAATAACTTGCTTGGAACCCTTCATTTTCTGGAATAGCAACATCTATACTTCCAGATGTCACTTTTACATCTAAGCTTTCTGGTAAGACATTATTATCTAACAAAATCTTTCCACTAGTAGCTTTTAAATCTATCTGTTTTGCACTTCCATCTATATCTATTTTTCCAGATTTAACTGAAGCATTTAAATTATTTGTATTTAGATTATTTATTTCAATTTTACCAGATGTAACTTCAGAATTTAAAGAACTTGTTTTTACATCATTCATTTCAATACTACCAGATGATACATTAGCTTCTATATCTTGTGAAATAACCTTTCTAATTTCTATTTTTCCTGAACTAACCTTTACTTTAAACTTATTTAATTTTAAATCTTCAATATTGGCTCTACCACTTGAGATTTTTACATATACTTCTTCAAATTCTTTATCTGGCAAATATATATCTAAATTTGTAGATATACTACCAAATCCTAAAAAGAAAAATCCAACTTTTTTCTTTCCTTCTTGAACTGATATAGTTTCATCTTTATAATTGATATTTACTAATTCGTCTTCTTTTAAGTCGTGTCTACTTTTTTGTACCACTCTAATTTTATCTGAATCATTCTTGTATACATTAATTCTTCCGCTAGACCAATCTAAATTGATGTTTTTAGCATTTGTTACATCAAATTCCTCTTCATATACAATATGTTCACTTTCATTACTAAAAAAATGGCCTAGTCTTGCATTTAAAACTAATAAGCATATTAATAACATTGTTAACACAATTGCAACTATTGTCCATATTATAATTTTTGTATTATTCATATCTATCCCCTTCTTTCTCTTGATTCATATACAGCATCTATTATGTTTGAAATAGCTGCACCTATTAAAAATATAATCCAAGAATAAGCCCAGGCATTAAAACAAAAACTAATTCCAATATATATTGCAATAATTAAACACCAAACAGCTGAATTAATGCTATTTTTGGCTGACTTTTTAAACTCTTTATTTACTTTCCATTCTTTAAATTCTTCTACCATTGTATCATCTGCACTTTTATATTTAGGTTTAGACATTCCATTATACACAAGTAGCATAGTTGCAATCGCTACAAATATAAACATAAATATAACACCTAATTCTTCTGTTACTCCTTCAATATTTAATTCACTAAACAATATAACTGGAACAACACTTAATATATATAAACCAACTGCACTAGATACAAGTATCGCTGATTTTTTTCGTTGTTTTCCGAATATAATCTGTATTCCATTTATTATTTTCATCTTGCAAATTACATACCAACTCTTCAATATTTCCCATATTAGAATTTGCAATATTATAACTTTCGTCTTGTGTTTTACCAGATGTAACTAAATCATTATATTTATCTATTAAATTTGATGTAATCTCCTCTTTTAACTCATATGATTTTTTAGTCTTTGGCGCATTTTCAAATATATTATCTACATATCTTTTTAATTTTTCCTCCATTTTATATCTCCCCCAATTCAATTAATTTGCTTATTAACATTTGCGCATTTTTCCATTCTGCTTTACTCTCTTTATAGTATTTCTGTCCAGTATCTGTTATTTTATAATATCTTCTTCTAGCTCCACTATTTTCATCTCCCCAATAAGATACTATCATTCCCATTTCTTCTAATCTTCTAAAGGCTGTATATAAAGTTGCTTCTTTTAATTCATATTGCCCATTTGTTATTTCTGAAATAGATTTGTTAATTTCATAACCATAACTATCTTTTTTCATTAAATGTGCAAGTATTATTGTATCTGTAGAGCCTCTTATTAAATCTGATGCAATTGACATTGTTATCACCTCTTAATATATATTATATTTTAATATACCTCATCTGTCAAGGTATTGTATAAAAAAAGAAAAACCCATACAAAATCAGAACGATTTATTGTATGGGTAAAATTAAAGGTTGTTAATACTCCTTTATCCATAATTTAGTGATTGGTAAATATGAGAAGCCATCCCATAAAATCTCGTATATATCCATATATGAACATCCTCTTTTCAGAATTACTCCATCAAGCTCAAGCCCTATGAAATAATCACCATAAAAGATTCTATTTTCACATATTATATATTTATTTTCATTTAGGTTTTGGTTTTCTAGTTGCTTTTCTAATGCAGAAAATGTTGTTTTTCCAGATGTTTTTAGCAAGACAACATATTTAGCACCTTCATCAAATCTTGATTTTAGGTCTAATAGCAACCTTTTACAGTTACACTTTTTGTATTGCTCATGTCTTTCTAATATAAAAGTCAATACCAAAATTACCAAAAAAGGGAAAATGTTTTTTACCAATTTAGGGAATATAAATTATCCAGTAGAATTATTAATATTTTCCATTTGCGACATTACATCTTTTATCCTATATGAATCTC
>JAGATI010000091.1 GCA_017621295.1 Clostridia bacterium
ATTATGAAAATGTTTATAAAAGTAGAAAATAACATTATAATAGATGTAAAATTTAAAACTTTTGGATGTGGTGCAGCAATCGCAACAAGTAGTATTTCGACAGAAATGATAAAAGGAAAAACTTTAGAAGAAGCTTTAAAACTAAAAAATACAGATGTAGTAAATAATTTAGGAGGACTTCCACCTGTAAAATTACATTGTTCTGTTCTAGCAGAAGAAGCAATACATGAAGCTATTGCAGATTATTATAGAAGGATGCGGAAAATTAACTGAAGAGGAAATAAAGCAAAAATGTAATTTAAAAGAGCTACCCTAAATATAGTAAACACTAAAAATAGTATTCTATATTATTATACTTATATTTTAATATATTGTATCAATAAAAATCTTCATTGATAAGAAAATAATATCAATGAAGATTTTTGCGTAGAAAAAAGTCGAAAAATGTCTTTTGATGAAAATTTTGTCGATGAAATCTTTGTAAGAATTGGTATAAGCCATTGAATGCTATGTAAAAAAATGGTAAAATGCAGGAAAGTTGTTATATAGTATTTGTAATAATAAAAATATTTATTAGAAAATACTAAATTAATATAACAAAATATAAAAAGGAGCGTGATATATGTGAGTCGAAATTTGAATGATGTAATAACAAACATTTGTAAACAAAAAATTGAAAGTAAAAAAATAAGTAAACAGCCTTTATGTATTTTGCTAGGAGGACTACCAGGAGCAGGAAAAACAAACCTAGTAGAACAAATACAAAAAGAATATAAAGAAAGAGATTTTGTAGTTATAGATACAGATGATTATAGAAAGTTACACCCAGATTATGATATATTACTAAAAACCCCTGAAAAAGCAATATCAGAAACAAGTAATTTTTCTAATGCAATAGAATCTGAACTAATAAAAAAGGCTATTGAAAAAAAATGCGATATTATAAGTGTAACAACATTAAGAGCAACAGATGCAATAAACAATATCTTATATGAACCAGCAATAAAATCAGGTTACAAAATGGAAGCTTGTATTATGTCTGTTCCTATAAGTGAAAGTGGATTATCAGCACAATATAGATATGAAAAGCAAATAAAAGATGGAGAATGTCCAAGATTTACACCAATGAGTTTTATAGAAGGATCTCATCAAGGAATAATGAATACAATAAAAATGCTTCAAACTAAGAAAGATAAACCTAAAATAAGAGTTTTCAAAAGAGGAAAAGATTCAAAATCTATGCCAATCGAATTATATAATAGTAGTAAATCACAAGGAAATAGATACAGTTGTGCTTTAGAAGCTTTTATGAATCCTACTAAGCTTTTAGATAAGCAAACAGCAATAAAAACTATAAAGGAACTTTATAATTTAAAGCAATGTCGAAATGCAAATAATATAGAATATTCTTCACTAGAAAGACTAGAGGAACTTTTTGGAATAGAAAAAGCTAATGAAAGATAAAAAAATATGATATTACTTTTAAATATAATATATTATGATATTAAAATTTGAAAGGAATAGATGATATGGTTAATTTAATTTTAAACAATAAAAATAGAAATTATGCTAAAAAATGTATAGATGAAATTGTTGATATAGGATTAAATTTTAAATTACAGGAAAATTTTAGAGAAAAACATATTACAGAAAATATAATTCAAGACATATTAAAAATGCCAGTAGACACAACTAAATTAGAAGATATTATTATGTATATGAAAGAAAACATACTTCCATATTGTTCTAATTTTGGAACAGAAAAATTTATGGGATTTCCAGATGCAGGAAATTCTATTGCAGGAATATCAGGAGCAGTATTATCAGACTTTTTACAACAAAATTTAATTAATTCTAGTTTCTGTGCACCAATAGCTACATATATGGAAATTGCTGTAATAAAGTGGCTTAGAGAGATTGTTGGATATAAAGAGATACAAGTTAATAATATATGGGATGTTGGAGGAATTATTACATATGGTGGAACTGGAAGTAATTCTATTGCTATGTTACTTGCAAGAGAGAATCATAGACAAAATACAATGAAAAATGGAGTAATAGACCCTAATGATTATAAAGTTGTAATACCAAAGGGCATTGGGCATTATAGTATAAAAAGTAGTCTAATGTGGATTGGATGTGGAGATAATGTTATAGAGGTTCCAACAGTAAATTATAAATATGATTTAGAAGAATTAAAAAAGGTTCTTATAGAAAATAAAGGAAAGATAATGAGTGTTGTAGCATATGTTGGAGACAGCAGAAGTATGACTATAGATAATCTTACACAAATATATAAAATTGTAAAAGAGGTAGATGATAATATATGGCTACATGCAGATGCATGCCATGGATTTTCTTTAGGATTTAGTGAAAAATTAAAATCAAAAATTTCAGGAATTGAATTATTTGATAGTATCTCAACTGACCCACACAAAGTATTAGCAGTACCATACACAATAAGTGCTCTTTTATTAAAAAATCCAGAAACAATTAAGAAAGTAACAACTACATCAGATTTAATAATGAAAGAAGATTATGCATTTGGGCAAATAACACCATTTATTGGTTCTAAAAGTTGGATGTCATTAAAAGTATGGTTTGCTTTTCAGAATATAGGAAAAAAGGGAATTGCAGAAATCATTGAAAAAAGATGTCAGATGGCAAAATATTTGAAAGAGATACTTGAAAATAGAAAAGAATATATAGTATTAAATGATGTAGATATAAATTCGGTAATGTTTTTATATGTTGGAAATAGGGACAACATTACAATGACTGTTGATGAAATCAATAGTATAAATAAACAAATAAAGAAAAAAATGGATATAGATGGAATATATTTTTTACATCAGTTTTCGATAATTGATGATAATAAAAAGGTATCTAAAAATGCAATTTTATACCCATTAAGATATATGTCAGGAAATGACAATATAACAAATGAAAATATTAATAATATGATAAAATATATTGATAGTATTATAAGAGATCTAAATAAAATTAAGGGTGAATGAATATGAAAAATGATATACCTGATATTGGTAAAGAATATATTGAATACATGAGTGAAGAAACTAAACACATAAATCCAGATATTTTGTTATATGGTTCAACTGTATATGGGAACGTGTCAAGTGATTTAGATATTTCATTTATAGTAAAAAAGTTTGATGACAAAGATTATAAGAGAATTAGAGATTTAACAATAGAATTTCAAAAACAACATAATATGAATCTAGATGAAGAAGTCCCTTATTACAGTAAACTGGTATATAGTGATGCTGATGTTGAATATATGTTAAAAAATACTCCTTTTAAAAAAGTAAATGGAGTATATAGAATTACACCAATAGAAAAAACACCAGATTTTTTAAGCTCTAAGGAAATGAAATATAGATTGCTATTAAATATTTTAACAACACGTTCTTTAATATTACAAGGTGATAGCAAAAAAATAGATAAATATAAGCAAAAAGCATGGGATTTATTAGTAAAAATTATAATATCATATAATAAATTGTCAGAGATTGATTTAGACCATTTTATCCAATTATTATATAAAGACGAAAAAACCAATCAAGATGGAGAGATGTTTTTAGGATATAAAACAAACATTAAGCAAAAGCAACTTGACTTAGAAGATGATTGTGAAAGGACTTTTGATAGATTGGTTAAGGAAGGAAAATTAAAGAAGCAATCTCCAAGACAATTTAAAACAAATGAAGATTGGGAGAGATAAATGAATGTTATAGAATGTCTAAAAAATAATGATATGATATTTCCAGATTATAAAAAAGTTTCAATTATAGATGTAATGAGAACTATTTATAAATATTGTGGTTATCAATATAAAGTAGAAAGTATAAATAAAGAAGTAGAACAATTTTTGAAAAATAAAAAACATATATTATTTATACTAGCAGATGGAATGGGAAGTAATTTAATAGATTCTCTTTCAGATAAAATGATGTTAAAAAAAAATAAAGTAGCAGACATATTAACTGTTTGTCCAACAGCTACTGGTTGTGTATTATCTTCAGTAGCTACTGCAGAGTATCCAGCTATTCATGGTATGATAGGATGGTATAATCATAATAGAGATATAGATATAGATTATTATACATTATTGTTCAAAGATAGACATAGTGGAAAAAATTTAGAAGAGTTAGGCATAAAAGAGAAGGATATATATGTATGTGAGTCTATAATGAATAAATTAAAAAGAAAAACAATAGCACTATTTCCAGAAAAGATAGTTAACAGTAATTTTTCAAAGTTTGTATTAAATAAAAATAGAATTGCTTATAACAGCATTCAAGAAGCATTTAAGAAAGCAACTGATAATATAAAAAAAGACTTAGATATAGAAACATTTACATATCTATATTTACCATATATAGACTCAGAATCTCATTATAATGGAGTATATAGTAAAGAGGTTAAGAAAGTTATAAATGAAATTGAGAAAGAACTAATTAAATTAAAAAGTCAGGAAATTCGAGATTTAGAAATTGTTATCATAGCAGATCATGGACAAATAGATGTAACATACCAAGATATTATAATGGATTTTGAAAAATATAATAAATACTTCTATGCTTTACCAGGAATAGACTTTGGCACAGCTACATATTATGTGAAAAATGACAAAAAAGAAGAATTTTTAGACGAGTTTCAAAAAGATTATAAAAATAGAATGTATATTTTTGAAACAGACGAGTTTATTAAAAATAATATATTTGGAAAAGACAAAGTATCACAGTATATGAAATCGAACTTAGGAGAGTATATTAGTTTTTGTAAAAAAGGAGCATATTTTGTTAATACTATAACTGATACAGAAAGATATATTGGAAAAATAAAAGGTTCTCATTCAGGATTTAGTAAAGAAGAATTAACCATACCATTAATTGTGATAGATATGTAATAATATAAAATTAAAAAATGGAAGATTAGAAAGTTATTATCTAATTTTCCATTTTAAATATATACAAACAATTGTTTACAAAAATAATCCTTTGTGTTATACTATGAGAAGTAAGTAGGAGGATTAAAATTATGGAAAGAATATATGCATCTATAGATTTAAAATCATTTTATGCTTCCGTAGAGTGTGTAGAAAGAAATTTAAATCCATTAACTACAAATCTTGTTGTAGCAGATAGTTCAAGAACAGAAAAAACAATATGTTTAGCAGTATCTCCATCATTAAAATCTTATGGCATACCAGGAAGAGCACGATTATTTGAAGTAATACAAAAAGTTAAAGATGTAAATTTACAAAGGAAAATGAAAATACATAACCATGTATTTAAAGGTAAATCTTATAATGATATAGAATTAAAAAAAGATATAGCTTTAGAATTAGATTATATAATTGCTCCGCCAAGAATGAGTTACTACATGAAATATAGTACAGAGATATATAACATATATTTGAAATATATTGCTCCAGAAGATATATTTCCATATTCAATAGATGAAGTATTTTGTGATATTACAAAATATTTAAAATTATACAATTTAACTGCCAAAGAATTAGTAACAAAAATGATTATAGATGTTTACAAAACAACTGGAATAACCGCAACAGCAGGAATAGGAACAAATCTATTTTTATGTAAAGTTGCAATGGATATTGGAGCAAAACATATTAAACCAGATAAATATGGAGTAAGAATAGCTATGTTAGATGAAATGAGCTTTAGAAAAAGACTATGGAATCATAGACCAATTACAGACTTTTGGAGAGTGGGAAAGGGATATGCTAAAAGACTTGAAGAGCATAATATGTATACTATGGGAGATGTTGCAAGATGTTCAGTAAATAATGAAGAATTACTATATAAACTATTTGGAGTAAATGCAGAATTATTAATAGATCATAGTTGGGGATGGGAATGTGTAACAATCGAAGATATAAAAAAATATAAACCAAAAATTAAAAGTTTAAGTTCAGGGCAAGTATTACATTGCCCATACAACTTTGAAAAAGCAAGGTTAATTATAAAAGAAATGGTTGAATTACTAGTTTTAGATATGGTACAAAAGGGGTATGTTACAGACCAATTAGTTTTAGATGTTATATATGATATAGAAAACTTAAGAAGCAAGAACTATAGTAAATTTTATAATGGAGAAATTACTATAGATCGTTATGGTAGAAATACTCCAAAAGCAGCACATGGCACATTTAGATTAGAAAAGAAAACATCATCAACTAAGATAATTATGAATGGATTTTTAAAACTATACGATGAAATAGTAAATAATAAATTATTAATTAGGAAAATAAATATATGTGTAGGAAATCTTTCAGATGAATCAAGGATAAAACATGAAAATGAATATGAACAGGTTGATTTATTTACAAATTATAAAGAATTAGAAAAACAGAGAGAAAAAGAAATTAAAGAGTTGCAAAGCGAAAGAAAGTTACAAAAGACTATTATTGATATAAAAAATAAATATGGAAAAAATGCAATTTTAAAAGGTATGAACTTACAAGAAGGAGCAACAACTATTGAAAGGAACAGACAAATAGGAGGTCATAAAGGATAGGAGGCAATAATATAAAAATGAATGACCAGAATAAATATGATGATATTATAAATTTAAAGCATCATGTATCAAAAGTGCATAAACAAATGAGCTTAGAAAGTAGAGCGACCCAATTTGCACCTTTTTCAGCACTTACTGGATATGATGATGCTATAAAAGAAAATGCAAGGATAACAGAAGAAAGAATAGAACTAGATGAAGAAGTAAAAGATATTTTAAATAAAA
>JAGATI010000092.1 GCA_017621295.1 Clostridia bacterium
GGCAGAAATCCGGTTTTAAAGGTATAATATATATATTAAAAAATTCCGTTCTCTAAGGCGCTTTAGTATCAAGCAGATTCAAGTTTTAGAGACACACTATAAACAGATACAAAAATGGCGACTCAGGGTCGAAGCTCCATTTTTTAATATATATATTATACCTTTAAAACCTACTGCAGAGACAATATTAAATAGTAGTTAAACTATCTTATTACATATGTGAGGGAGATACTAATGAAGAAGAGGATAATTGTCAATTGCTTTTTTATAGGAGCAGTTTTGGTTATTATTTTATGGTTAATAGTTCAAAGTATTAGAGATAGTAAATTAGAAAGAAATAATATGCAAAGATTTTCAAAATATGATTCTCAAAGTTTAGATACAACTTATAATCAAGATAATAAAGAAAAACAAGAAAATTTAAATAATGAAGTGATAGAGAAAGAATATCCAAAAGAAGAAATCATAACAAAATACAAACAATATGATGTAGCAGCAAAATTAGAAATTCCAGAAATCAACTTAGAAACTTATATATTAGAAACATGTACAGAAGACTCTTTAAATAAATCTGTTGCAAAATTTTGGGGAGCAAACCCAAATGAAATAGGAAACCTATGTGTTGCAGGACATAATGCTCCAAGAAATACGAATATGTTCTACAATTTAAAAAAATTAAAAATAGGGAATAGTCTTACAATTTCTGACAATACTATAGGTAAAATAGGATATGAGATTTATAACATTTACAATGTTTTTCCAGAAGATGTAAGCTGTCTATCACAAGAAACGAACGGAGAAAGAGAAGTAACATTAATTACATGTACAAACGACTCAAAACAAAGGACAATCATTAAAGCAAAAGAACAAAAAACATCAACATAAATTTATAATATAAAATAACAAACTAAAATTTATAAACCCACATTTTAACATTGTAGAGTAGTCCAAACTTCTTAAAACATTTACATCTAAGAAGTTTGGACGGCTAATTTTAAACCACCAATATTAACTAGTAAGCCTACAAACCTAAAATTAGACTCTAAAAATAAACTTAGAAGTAAGTTGCTCTACCTAAGCCAGATTACTGTCCAAAGTCCCAATTACAAAGTATTGAATAGACAATTACATATGTCCAAAGAAAAGAGGATACAATATGAAAAAGTCAAAAAAGTATATCGTACTATGTATTTTAATTCTACTGCTATCATTAATAATATTTACACTTTTAAAAGTAGATGCATCAAACAAATTAGATGGAATAGAAAACTTTCCAATAAGCTATCAGCCATATTTAAGAGAACTTGCAAAAAAACACCCAAATTGGAAATTTAAAGCTCTATACACAAACTTAGACTGGACTTATGTTATAAACGAAGAAAATATATATGGAAAAAATCTAGTTCCTAAGAATTATTCAGATAGTTGGAAAAATACTACTCCAGGTCAATATAATGTAGAGATTGATAGTGGCTGGGTAGATAGTTCTAGACAATCTATAGAATATTGTATGGATCCTAGAAATTTTTTAAATGAAGTTCGAATTTTTCAATTTGAAGCTTTATCTTATGAACCACATAGTAATAATTTGGATGGAATAGAAAAAATATTGTATGGAACAGAATTTTATAATACAAAAGTTTCATATCTTGATAGTAATGGAAATACTATTAATATGAATGAAAGATATTCTGATTTGATTTTAAGAGGCGGACAAACATCAAGTGTTAGTCCTTATCATTTAGCATCTCGTATTAAACAAGAAGTAGGACCTTTTTTATCACATAGTTCAATTAGTGGAAATGTAGAAGGTTTTAAAGGATTATATAACTTTTATAATATAGGTGCTACAAGTTCCACGGAGCCAATGGGAGCAATAAAAAATGGCCTTAGGTATGCTCAGGACGGAAAAGGTGCAAGTGAGGCACTTAAAAATAAATATTTAATTCCATGGAATACAAAAGAAAAATCAATTACTGGTGGAGGTATTTTTATTGGTTCTAGTTATATAAATGTAGGACAAAATACAATTTACTTACAAAAATTTGATGTAAATGACGATAGAAATGGTAATTTGTTTACACATCAATATATGACAAATGTATTAGCACCTTATAGTGAATCAAGATTAACGTATACTGGCTATCAAAAAAGTGGATTGTTAAATACATCTATGACTTTTATTATTCCAGTTTATAACAACATGCCAAGCATTCCTATGCAAAGTCCAAATATTAATACAAATGATTTTTCGCAAGATAATACTAAAGTTTATTGTAATGCTACTAATGTAAATATAAGAACAGGACCATCTACTTCTTATGAAATTATTACATCTGTAAATAAACAAGATAAAATGACTAGAATTGCAAAAGGAAAACAATCAGGAGAAAGATGGGATAGAGTAATATTAGAAAATGGAATTATAGGATATATTTTTGCAAACTATGTAACAGAAATGCCGAAAGTTCAAATAGAAAAAATTGATGTTAATATAGATAATACTACTATTCAAAAAGGTGAAAGGAAAAAGTTACAAGTAACGATTTCTCCACAAGAAGCAAATAGCCATAAGGTACAATATTTTTCAAGTAACCCAAATGTTGCAACTGTTGATAATGAAGGAAATATTACAGGAATTCGTTCTGGAAAAGCAACTATTACTGTTAAAGCAGAAGAAAATAATGTACAAAATCAAATTGATATAACAGTATATAGCAAAGTAACAAATATTATATTAGACCAAAAAGAAATTTATATGCAAGTAGGAGACACTTTCCAAATTAATGCAGAGTTAGAGCCAGAAGATGCAAATGATAAAAAAATTTTGTATACAAGTTCTAATACTGATGTAGCAGTTATTACAGAAGATGGAATAATTACAGCAAAACAAGAAGGAACTATAAATTTAATAGCAAGTTCAAGAGAAAATCCCAAAGTTCTTTCAGAATGTAAATTATATGTAGTAAGGAAAATGGATGATTCAGAAATTTACTTTGAAAGCCCTCTAAAAGTAAATAGTCTAGAAATTAGTGGAATAGAGTATGATAATAATAAAGTATCAGATATAAAAGAAAAAATTAAAACAGATTTGGAAATCGAAATTATAAATTATAAAAACGAAATATTACAAGAAAAAGACCCTGTTGGTACAGGAAGCAAAATACTTGTTAAAGAAGATGGAAAAGTATTAAGAAAATATCAAATAATTGTATATGGAGATGCAAATGGAGATGGAAAAATAAATAGTGTTGATTTACTAGTGATTCAAAGACACATTTTAGAGATAGAACCATTAGAAGAAATATTTAGAAAAGCAAGCAATATAAATAAAAATGGTAAAAAGCCAACATCTATTGACTTATTATTAATACAAAGACATATTTTGGATTTACAATTAATAGAGCAATAAAACATCCCTTGAGTGAACATGTGGGACAGAGATAAATGTTCGTTTATTAACAAAATAGTAGTATGTTACAATTATTTTATTTAAGAGATAATGTTACCGCCTAGCTAAGTGTTATATATATTTTTTAAACCAATCTTGAAGCGTGGCAGGTGAGTGGTAGGAATTACTTTTATACCACGCAGTTTTTGTAGAGGTGGGTTATAGTATGTACCATCGGCGATTGGTTTAAAAAATATATATAACACTTAGCTAGGCTGGTATGAGCTTTATTAAGTAAATTATTTATAAAGTGTATATATATAAATAGAACATTGGGGAAGGGGTTAAATGTTCATTTTAAAGAACATTTAAGAACGTTACAGAGCTAGTTATAAGATTTATTTATTGAACATTAGGGACAGGGAGTTGGATTAAATTGAAAAGGAAATTAATTTGTTTATTTATATTATTATTAATTGTTAGCTCTTATCTTAAGTTTAGTTATGCATCAGAAATAGGGAAAGTTTATATAGAAACTAACAAAGAAATAATAGAAAAAGGGGAAGAAATAGAAATTACTGTGAATTTAAAAGATGCTAAAACAACTGCATTTAGTTTTTCACTTTATTTTGATGATACAAAATTAGAATATATATCTAATTTAGAAAACACTAATGTAATAGATAATCGTATTATTTTTGTTTGGCATGATGTAAGTGGTGGAAGCGGAGCAAAAGATGGTGAACTTGCAAAATTTAAGTTTAGAGCAAAAGAAAATGGAACTGCAGATTTTACTATAGAAGGAGAATTTTTTCACAATATTGGTAGTTTAATAGAGACTAGTTTTGAGGCAAAACAAATTCAAATAGGAAAAGAAGAGAGTATTTTAAAAATGCAATTACAAGAGGAACCAGGTACAGATTCTACAAGCAGTAATGTAAGTTTAAAAAGCTTAAGATTAGATATCCAAGGAATTACACCAAATTTTGAAAAAGACATTTATGAATATTATTTAACAATTCCAAATAATATCAGGGATATAGAAGTATTAGCTACCTGCGAAAATCCTAATGCTAATGTAGAAATAGGGGGAAATACAGATTTAAAAGAAGGATTAAATGTTATAAATATTATAGTAACTTCAGAAGATAAAACTGCCCAGAAAACTTATACTATTCAAGTTACCAAAACTGCAAATTTAGAACTTGCAAATAATAATTTAGAAATATTAGCTATAGAAAATACACTATTATATCCTCCTTTTGATATGGCAAATACGAATTATAAAGCAGAGATATCTAGCAAATTAGATAGTATTAATATACTTGCTATTCCACAAAATGAAAGTGGAGTAGTTAAGATTAATGGAAATAGTAACTTAAAACAAGGAAATAATTTAATAACTATTGAAGTAACAGCTCCAAATCGGTTTTAGTAAAAAGACATATAATATTGAAGTATATAAAAGAGATGAAGAAGAAGAGAATAAATTTGTAGAAGAACAAAGTAAATTACAGGAGAAATTAGAAGATGCATATGAGATAGAAAAATTAAACAATGATGAAAAAAGGAATGAAGATGGCATTAAAGACAGTGAAAAAAATAATGAAAATGTAAAGAAGAATAATATTTGGATTATAGTTTCTATAGTTAGTTTGATGTTTATTTTTGTGATTGGTTTGAAATATAAAAAATATAAATTGAATAAGAAATAAATGTTTTTTATATGATTAATATTTGATGTAAAAAGATGCAAATATAACCGGATATTCGCCGTAAAAAAATGCACATTTGGTTATATATTCACCGTAAAAAAATGCAAAATCTATTGAAAATGTAAATTTAAGATGTTATAATCACTTAAAGAGGGTGATATAATGCTACAACGAAAAATAATGAGAGATTTAATAAAATGGAAGAATAAACAAGACAAAATGTGTCTTGTAATAAAAGGAGCAAGACAAGTTGGTAAGACATATATAATTGATAAATTTGCAAGTGAGAATTATAAAAATTATATATATATAAACTTTATAGAGATGCCAAGTTATAAAGATATATTTGCAGGAAATTTAGATGTAGAAACAATCATAAAACAAATAACACTTAATATACCAAATGTTAAATTGGTTCCAAATGAAACTATTATATTTTTGGATGAAATACAAAATTGTCCACAGGCTAGAACTGCTTTAAAGTTTTTATCAATTGACAAAAGATTTGATGTTATTGCTTCAGAATCATTACTTGGAATAAATTATAAAGAAGTTGAGTCATTTCCAGTAGGATATACAGAAAGTATAGAAATGTTTTCTTTAGATTTTGAAGAGTTTCTATGGGCAAATGGAATATCAGCTGAGGCAATAGGTTATTTAAGAGAATATTTTGATAAAAAAGAGCAAGTACCTATAGCTACACACAATAAAATGATGGAATTATTTAAAGAATATATTGTAGTTGGTGGAATGCCAAGAGTAGTATCAGAGTTTGTAAGAAGTCATAATTTTGCAAATGTACTTGAAATTCAAAAAGAAATAATACGAAATTATTTAGATGATATTGCAAAATATGCAGAAGGTAGTGAAAAAGCAAAAGCAAGAGAATGTTTTTTATCAATACCAAAACATCTTGCAAAAGATTATAAAAAATTTCAATATAGCTTAGTACATTCGGGTGGAACTGCACGAAAATATGAAGGTAGTTTAATGTGGTTATATGATGCGGGATTAGTAAATTACTGTCATAATTTGGCTATACCAGAATTACCATTAGAAGGAAATAGCATTGATAATCAGTTTAAAATATATATGAATGATACTGGATTATTGGTTTCTATGTTAGAAGAAGGTTCTAATAAAGACATTATAGATGGTAATCTAGGCATATATAAAGGAGCAATATTTGAAAATATTATAGCAGAAATCTTTACAAAGTTAGGTAGAAAACTATATTATTTTGAATACAGAAATCAAATAGAAATAGATTTTTTTATAAGATATAATAATAAAGCAACTGCAATAGAAGTTAAATCGGCAGACAATACAAAATCTAAATCTTTGAATGCAATAATTAATAATTGGAATGTAGAACAAGGAATACGATTATCATCAAAGAATTTAGGTGGAACAGATAAAATAGATAGTTATCCACTGTATATGGCGATTTTTTTATAGAATAAAACAATATTTTTTATAATAATATTCTACATAATTATGTGGATTCAAATCAATACAATCTGAAGAATATTTTGTGGAGCTGGTTGATAGTGCTACTGGCATGTCAAAATGGACTATAGGAAAATTAACTAATAATGGAACATTAACGGTACTTGCCTCTGTTGGTAAAGAAGGTTGATATAATTAAGGTAAAACAAGAGCTAAATATATTTCTAAGGATAATGGGCATACTTGGAAGTTTGTAGAAGATAGTTACACTAGAGATAGTTTAGTGTAACTATAGTTATTTTGAATAAACGAAATAAATAAGAATCTTACAAAAATGTAAGACTTTTGTAAGGAAAATCGATAGGAAATATGAAGAAATGTAGTTATAATTAAGTTAGCCGTTAGCGAAGTATGAGCTTACGGATAAC
>JAGATI010000093.1 GCA_017621295.1 Clostridia bacterium
AAGAGTGCAAAATATGTCCACATGAATGCAAAGTTAATAGATTAAATGGAAATATAGGAAGATGTAGAAGTACTGATAAAATAAAAATAGCACTAGTTTCTCTGCACCAATATGAAGAGCCATGTATTAGTGGAAAAAATGGATCAGGAACTATATTTTTCTCAAATTGTAATCTATCATGTATGTATTGTCAAAATTATGAGATTAGCCAAGAAGGAAAGGGTTTTGAAATTTCCATAGAAGAATTAGCTAAAATAATGTTAGAACAGCAAAATAAAGGTGCACACAATATTAATTTAGTAACACCTACTATGTATGCAGTTCAGATAATTGAGGCTATAAAGATTGCAAAAGGTAAGGGGCTTAATATACCTATTTTATATAATACTAATGGATACGAAAGTGTAGAAACTATAAATATGTTAAATGGATATATTGATGTGTATATGCCAGACTTAAAATACTATTCTGATGATATCGCAAAAAAGTATTCAAATGTTGATAAATATTTTATGGTTACTACAAAAGCAATTAAAAAAATGATTAGTCAAGTAGGATATCCAATATTTGATGAAGAGGGAATGATTAAAAAAGGTGTAATAATTAGACATCTAGTATTACCAAATCATATGCAAAATACCAAAAACATTTTGAAATGGATAAAAGAAAATTTATCAGATAGAGTTTATGTAAGTGTTATGGCGCAATATTTTCCTACATATAAAGCTAAAGAGGATTTATTATTAAATAGAAAAATTAATAAAAAGGAATATAAGCAAATAGAAACTTTTTTATATACATTAGATTTGAAAAATGGGTATATGCAGGAACTTGGAGAGCATGAAGAGGAATATGTACCAGATTTTTAGGAAATGTGTATGAAAATGTATTTTATAAATATTGTTATGTTAGTATCAACATTTTTTGTTAATTGTAGATAGCAATAATGGTGCAAAAAAGTTAATAAAAATTATAAAATTACTTGCCATAAATATAGTCTTTTGATATAGTATTAAAGAAATAAATATTAAGATATATGTAGGTATCGAACTTTATTTGAATTTTAGGGGGCAGTTTTACAAAATTGAAGGAGGACTGTCTTATGGAACTTAATAATATCCAAAGTGAACATTTTAAAATTAGAAATGAGTGTGAAAGAGCTAATTTAGATAAAGTAAATATATCCAATTTTCTAAAAGAACTTTCAGAAAGGATAGAAAAAATGCAAGACATTTTAGTTATTGATAGAATCGAAGGAGAATATGCTATTTGTGAAAACAGACAAACAAAAGAAATGATAGATATAAATTTGAAAGATTTACCACAAGGAATAAAAGAAGGAACAGTACTAAAATGGAATAATGGAAAGTATGAGATAGATATTGAAGAGCAAAATAATATTGAAGATCGAATAAAACAAAAGATGGATAATTTATGGAATAATTAAGATAAATGTTTTAGGGGGCAAAAGATGAAAAAGGTTAAAGAAAATAATATTGTAAAACTTATATTAACAATAGCTATTGGGATTATACTACTAATTGTAGGAAGTACAAATGAACAAATAGGTAAAATGCTTGGAAATATAAATACAAATCAAGATATAGACAAAGTGCAATTAGATGGATTAACTATATCTTATGGTGAAAATGTAATTAAAGAAATTACAGATACAAATAATCTTAAAGTATATTACTTTGATGTAGGACAAGCTGATAGCATATTAATAGTTAATAATAACCAAACAATGTTAATCGATGCAGGAAATAATGATGATGGAGAATTAATTGTAAATAATATAAAAAAACTAGGAATTTCAAAACTTGATTATGTAATTGGAACACATCCTCATGAAGATCATATAGGAGGATTAGATGATGTAATTGATGCTTTTGATATAGGAACAATATATATGCCAAAGGTTCAAACAAATACTAAGACTTTTGAGGACGTTTTAGATTCAATAAGCAATAAAAATTTAACTGTTACAGCTCCAAAAATAGGTGATAAATTTCAAGTTGGAAATGCAAACTGTGAGGTAATGTCTGTAGGTGAAGATTCTTCTAATTTGAATTCTACATCTATAGTAATTAGAATGGAATATAATAATAAAAGTTATTTATTTATGGGGGATGCCGAAACGATAAATGAATCTGCAAGAGATTGGCCAGAAACTGATATATTAAAAGTTGGTCATCATGGTTCACAAACAAGTTCATCACAAAAATTTTTAAATCAGATAAAGCCTAAGATTGCTGTTATACAATTAGGACAAGGAAATAAATATGGACATCCACATGATGAAGTTATTAAAAGATTAGAGAAGTTGAATGTGACTATATATAGAACAGATTTGCAAAAGGATATATTAATAGAGCAAGAGTAATATATAAATAATAAAAAGAAGCAGTGGTGTATGAAAAAAATACATTACTGTTTCTTTTTGTAAATAAATATTTCATTAAAGCTGAATAAATAATGAATATAAAAACTTGATAGAGAAAAATCGCCAGACTATTAAGTCTAACGATTTTATAAGTTGGTGCCTAAGGTGGGACTCGAACCCACATGGTTTCCCGCACGATTTTGAGTCGTGTGCGTCTGCCAGTTCCGCCACTCAGGCATAAATTAAAAGTCTTTATATATAATAACAGACTTTATAAAAAACCGCAATATATTTTATAATATTTTTATGAAATATATTGCGGTTTTTTATAATATTTTTATGAAATATATAATTTTTGTTTATATATAAATTTGATTTAAATTACATAATATGGTATAATTTAAAAGAAATCTACCAAAAGGAGGGGATTTTGAAATGACTTTGCGGAAAGCAGAGTTAACAAATTTTGCACAATTTTGTGCATTATATTCCAAATCTTCCTACCAAGTCTTATACTTGTCAGATGAAGAAGAGCATAAAATGACAGATGAAGAGATTAGGACTGTTTTAGATATGCTCCCAATTGATTTAGAATTCATTAATTCTCAGTATGAAAACCTTTCAAAAGAAAGGTATCAAGAGATGTTAATGAATAAGAAAATCTTTTTGTTAGAAGATGATAATGGTCAGATTATTGGCTATATATCAGCTCTTGTAATGAAGAGATATTCGTATAGAATTGACGAGATTGCAATGATAAATCGTAAGTGTGATGCTTTTACATTACGAACTATCATTGCAGGCTTGGTTTCCGAAATTTCAAACATGAAAGAGATTTCTATTTTTCCTTCAAACAAGAAGGTAAAAGAAATACTCGAAGTGTTGGGATTTCAAAAGGATAGAGGAGGGATATACAGTAAGAGAATGTAGTTTGTGAATACATCTACATTCTCTTTATTAGTAATGGATATTAATTAGTTATATTATTTAAATATATATCAAACACTTAGCTAGGCGGTAACTATTTCTCCTAAATAAAATGACCATGAATTGTAACTTAATTATTGTATTATTTTGTAACAAAAGTTGTGGTATAACGTTAATCTATGTGATATAATTTAAAAAAATAAATAGGGAAGAATATCATGGGATTAAAAGTATCAAATGTAGATAAAAGTTTTTCTGGTAAAAAAGCAGTAGATAATATTTCATTTGAAATAGACAAGCCAGGTGTTTTTGGTTTACTTGGAACAAATGGTGCAGGAAAAACTACAACAATTAGAATGTTATTAGGAATAATAAACAAAGATAAAGGATTAATTTCTTGGAATGGTAAAGATGTAAAAAGGAAACATGTGAATTTTGGATATATGCCAGAAGAAAGGGGAGTATACCCAAAAACAAAAATATTTGATCAACTTATGTATTTTGCAGAATTAAAAGGAATGAGGAAAAGTAAAGCAGAAGAAGCTATTAAATATTGGCTAAAAAAATTAGAAATTGAAGAATATATTAATATGCCAGCAGAAAAATTATCTAAAGGAAATCAGCAAAAAGTTCAATTTGTTATTGCAGTTATGCATGACCCAGAGCTTATAGTACTAGATGAGCCTTTTAGCGGATTAGATCCTGTTAATACAGAATTATTAAAAAAGATTATATTAGAGTTAGTAAAAATGGGAAAATACATAATAATGTCAAGCCACCAAATGACATCTATAGAAGAATTTTGTACAGATATTTTAATACTAAATAGAGGAAAAACTATATTAAAAGGAAATTTGAAAACTATAAAAAATTCATATCCAGCAAATAAATTAGAAATTGTAGTTAATAAAAATATTGATAAAGAAATAGAAAATATAGGATTTCACGATTATGAGAATATAGATAATAGATATAGTATAGTAATTAATTCAGAAGAAAAAGCAAATATATTATTTAAAAACTTAGCTTTAGTAGATGATTTAAATGTAATTAAATTTGAATTAAAGAAACCAAGTTTGAATGACATATTTATAGAAAAGGTAGGTGTACAAAAATGAAAGATTTTACAATAGTTGCTAAGTTTACAGCAAAAGAGATGCTAAAGAGAAAATCATTTTTAATATCTAATTTAATTATTATTTTAATAATAATTGTAGGTTTTAATATTCCAAATATTATTAATAATATAAAAGGAAATAATAGTGAAGAATCATCAGAAAATATATTAATAATAGATTCAAGTAATGTTTATGGAGAAATGTTGGACGTTTTAAATCAAACTGGAAATGATAATAAATTTCAAATAACACATGAAGATATTTCTAAAGAGCAAATAAAAGAAAAAATAGATAATAATGAAATAGAATCTGCAGTAGTAATTTCATGGGAAAATGGAAATGTTAAATTAGATTATATTGTAGATAGTTTAGGAATAGGAGACTCAAATGAGGAGCTTATAAATATGCTTACAGATATGTACAAAAATATAAAACTTGCAAATATGGGGATTTCAGCAGACAAAATCGTAGAATTTAATAATCCTGTTATAACAACAGTAACAGAACTTAAAGAAGGTTCATCTGGTTCTATGTTATTTGTGGCAATGATGCTTAGTATTGTTTTATTTTATGCTATATATTTTTGTGCATACCAAGTATCTAGTTCTATTACAACAGAAAAAACTTCTAAAATAATGGAAACTTTAGTAACATCAACTACTCCAAAGACAATTGTACTTGGTAAAACTGCGGGAATTGGATTGGTTCGGATTATTACAAGTTATAACAATTATAATTGTAGCTTTTATATCATATAAAGCATTTTTACCGGAAGGAATGTTAGATGGAATAATAGATTTTTCAAAAATAACACCAGGGTTTATTGGAATTACATTAGTTTATTTTGTATTAGGATATATACTTTATGCATTATTATATGCTTTAACTGGTTCTACTGTAAGTAAACCAGAAGATATAAATTCGGCAAATAGTCCAGTTGCAATACTTGCAGTGATAGGATTTTATTTAGCATATTTTTCTATGATGAATCCTACAAGTAATGTAAATACTTTTGCATCAATTTTTCCATTTTCATCAGCATTTAGTATGCCATTTAGAATAATAGGAAATACAGCAACAACTAGTCAAATAATTATATCTATAGCTATTATGATTATAACCATATTACTAGTAGCAAAAATTGCAATAAAAATATATTCTTCAGCAATATTACATTATGGGACAAAATTACAAATGAAAGATATCCTAAAAATATATAAAGATAAGAACAATTAAACAAAGGATAGATAGCTTTTAAACAACTTAAATAGAAAGAAGAAACTTAAAATAATGGATTTCTTCTTTCTATTTAGGTTTATACATAGTGTAAAATATCTTTTGGTAAATATTTTGATACATATTTATTAAGTTTTAGTAATAAATCATATAATCTATTTCAGGAAATATACAGTCTTTTTCTTGGAGAGATTTTAAGAATTCTTTATCTATTTCGTCATTTTTTATTTGTTCATATAGTTTGGTAAATCTTCCTATATGGTCTTTAATTCTTTTTTTTGCATAATCAACCATAGTTCCATTAGTTATAATAAATAACCAATCACTACTTTGTGCTAAAAGTAATTCTCTTGCACATTGATTTAAAGCTGATTTTTTTGTTTTATCATTTTCATTAGGAAACATGTGACATAATTCTACCATTCTATCACCAGCTACATGAAGATGTCTATGAACATAATCGTTAGTTTGATTTAGCCATACTTCACTATAACCATTAGCACCCCAACTAGAACGGCAAGGTGTACATTGTTGTATACAAGGGAATTTATCTATATATTCACCTGGTGTAATTAATTTAAAGTTATTTTGGTCAAAATGAATTTTCTTAAATAATATATATAACCAATATGGACCTTCATACCACCAATGACCATATAATTCAGCATCATAAGGACATAATATTATCGGAGGATTTTCCATAAGAGGTGCTAAATTATTAATTTGAGTGGTTCTACTATCTAAGAAATGTCCAGCTTGTTTTTCTGCAGAATCATTTGCCCATTGCAAGTTATAATAGTCTTTACTTTCTGTTTTTCCAGTAATTCTATGATATTTTATACCAGTATGAACTCTAGCACCATTTGAAGCGATATATGGTTTTATATATTCATAATCAGCTTCATAACCAATATCTCTATAAAATTCACGATAATTAAAGTCACCTGGATACCCATTAATAGAACTCCATACTTGTCTTGATGACTCTATATCACGTCCAAAGCAGGTTACTCCGGTTGGTGAAACGATTGGTGCAAAAGTACCATAAATAGGTGTAGGGTCTGCATATAAAATTCCATGTGATTCTGTAATAGCATATTCTATGCCAAATTCTTTTAAATATTTATCAGCTTCAGGAACATATCCACATTCAGGAAGCCAAATTCCACGAGGTTGTTTGCCAAAATACTTTTTATAAGTTTGAACACCAACTGCTATTTGGGCTTTAACTGTTTGAGGGGTAGTATATAAAATAGGAAAATATCCGTGTGTTGCACCACATGTAATTATTTCTAAAACACCAATATCTTGAAAATGTTTAAAAGCTTCAATAAGATTACAATTATATACATCTTTAAAAAGATGTAGGTCATTAGAATAACGTTCTACATAATATTTAGAAAGATTGTTAACTCTTTTCTCATAAACGGTTCTTTTAACTTCTTTTTTTGCAAGTTCAATATGCTTTCTTAAGTATTTTATATATCTTTTTTGTAATAATTTACTATCTAACATATTTAGTAATGGAGGAGTAAGTGACATTGTTATTTTAAAGCTAACATTCTCATCTACTAATTTTTGAAAATTTGTAAGTAATGGAATATATGTTTCAGAAATTGCTTCATATAACCATTGTTCTTCTAAGTAATCTTCACTTTCTGGATGATGAACAAATGGCAAATGTGCATGAAGTACAAAACTTACATATCCTTTTGGATTATTCATATTAAATTTCATTCCTTTCTAGATTTAGCTCAAAAAAATAAGAGAGATGTGGATAGACTTTGAGCTATATATATAAATAAATTTTCTATTGTTATTATTAAAATTCAGAAAAAGTATGTCAAGAATCTATAAAGAAATTATGACATACTTTTTCTTCTATTGTTCTATTTAAAAAATGATGAAGAATTTCCAGAAGATGGGTTATTTAAATCAAAATATTTAATATTTTCTGCAGGGTAAATTTTTTGATAAATGTCATATATATTGTAAATTTTTCCTATATTTTGAATAAAAGATAAAGAAGTTATTTTCTTTCCTTCTATAATATTTGTTTTAACATTTCTGAAATATACAGTATCTCCTAAACTATCAAATAAAATATGATCATTTGGAGCTTCCATTTTATTTGAGGAAGTTATATAAATATAATTTTCTGGTATAGGCTTTATAGACTGTTTGTTTTGATTTATAGGCTTTCTGCCAAGTTCAATATTATAAATACATTTACTATCAGGAATATGAAGATACCAACTATTTGCAAAATCATTAATTTCAACTTCAAATGAATAATTATTTGTTTCATTATGAATTATTAAAAATGGTTTTGTTTCTTCAAAAAATTTTTCGCCATATTCATTAATTAAATTTTGTCTATTTAAATCTGATATATCCCAATAAACAAATAAAGTAGTAGGTGTTTGTGCTAAAACTTTAACAATTGTTTGATTATATCTGTAAGGTAAGTCGTAGTATTCTAAAACTTCTATTTTTCTTTTAGATGTGTTAGTTTTTGATTTAGAAGAACTTTTTTTAGTAGTAGAAGCTTTTTTAGTTGTTTTAGTTGTTTCTGATTTTTTCCTAGAAGTAGTTTTAGAAGTTTTAGTATTTTTTGTTTTTTTATTGGAAGTTGACTTTTTTGAATTACTTTCTTCTAGATTAATTATAGTAGATTCTTTTATAGAATTACTTTTTTTAGAACTAGAAGCTTTTTTTGATTTACTAGATTCTGTTTTTAATTCATCTTTTTTTTCATTTTCAATTTCTTTTTCTTTAGGTTTCCTTGGCATTTTTTCCTCCTTTGTAAAAACTCTCATTTTTCCATAAACATACTATAACATAATGGAAAAAAATACAATAGAAAAAATAAAAAATGTCTAAAAATATATATTGACTTTTATAAGAAATTTATATAGAATTATTTGTAGAAAAAAGGGAAAAACTAAAGAAAACCGAAAGGAGATAAAAGGGCTAAATGAGAATTTTAATGTTAACATGGGAATACCCACCAAGAATAGTTGGAGGAATTGCAAGAGTAGTACATGATTTATCACATAAATTGGTAAAAGATGGTCATGAAGTTACTGTTGTAACATATAAAGATGGAGATAGCCAAGAATATGAAGACGATAAAGGAGTTAAAGTTTATAGAGTAAATAATTATATGATAAGCCCTAATAATTTTATAGATTGGATTATGCAACTAAACTTTAACATGGTTGCAAAAGCTACAGAAATAATTAATAAAGAGGGGAAATTTGATTGTATTCATGCCCATGATTGGCTTGTAGCATATGCTGCAAAAACATTAAAAAATTCTTATGAAATGCCAATTGTTTCTACAATACATGCTACAGAAGCTGGAAGAAATAGTGGAATACATGACGAAACTCAAAAGTATATTAATGATACAGAATGGCTTCTTACTTATGAATCTACAGAAGTAATAGTAAACAGTAATTATATGAAATGTGAACTACAAAGATTGTTTGGCTTACCTTTTGAAAAAATAAATGTAGTTCCAAATGGCATTAATTTAAACAATTTTTCTGGTATAGAGAAAGATTACGATTTTAGAAGACAATATGCGATGGATAATGAAAAAATAATACTTTATGTAGGAAGACTTGTATATGAAAAAGGAATACAAAATTTAATTTCCGCTATGCCAAAAATTCTGCAAGGCTATAATGATACAAAACTTGTAATTGCAGGAAAAGGTGGAATGATAGACGAATTAAGAGACCAAGCAAATAGAATGGGACTTGGAAATAAAGTTTATTTTACAGGATACCTAAATTCAAAACAAGTCCAAAAAATGTACAAATGTGCAGATATAGCAGTTTTTCCAAGCACATATGAACCATTTGGAATTGTAGCATTAGAAACAATGCTTGCAGGAATTCCAACTGTAGTATCAGATATAGGTGGTTTAAATGAAATTGTAACACATGGAGTAGATGGAATGAAAAGTTATGCAGGTAATCCAAACTCCATTGCAGATTCAGTTTTAACATTATTATATGATCATAGGTTATGTGATAATATTTCGAAAAAAGCAAAGAATAAGGTTAAAGAACAATTTAACTGGAATAAAATTGCACAAGATACACATTTCATTTATGAAAAAGCAATTTGTCAAACTATGGCAGAAAAACAAGCAAGAGAGATTGAACAAGAAAAAGCTAAAAAGTGTGCAAAAGCTAAAAATACAGATAAAGAAATTACAAACTTATTAAGCTTTAAAAAGAAACATGCTTATGCATAAAAAGTGTCAAAAGGGACGGAGCATTTTAACAATATTAAAAATAAACTAAAATATTTTTATAAAAAAATATTTCTAAGCCTTTATTTACAATAATAAAGACAATATGGAGGTTGTTTATGAACAATGTATATGATACAGCAAATAAACTTGCTTATGAAATTAAAGAATCAAAAGAATATAAAGAATATAAATTAGCAAGACAAAAGATAAATGAAAATCCAGAATTAAAAGCAAAAATTGATGAATTTGA
>JAGATI010000094.1 GCA_017621295.1 Clostridia bacterium
CTCAATTTTCGGCACCCTTTCTGTGCTCTTTTCTTTCGGAAAAAGAAAAGCCACGAACAATTTCCAAAAATTAAGATTAAGAATTTCTAAAATTATTCCATTCAAACATTATAATCTCAAAATTATTTGCATCTAGTGTTTGGAAAAAAAAATGGCAAATTTTAAAACGCCCATTAGTATTAGTAAAGAGGGAGATATGAAGATGGACTCAGTAATTAATTTAACAGATATATTTAGTTTGAAAAATATAATAATTTATTTTATAGCAATCAATTTAATAGCTTTTTTCACTATGTGGATAGATAAGCGTAAAGCTAAAAATCGGTTCATGGAGAATTAAAGAAGCAACATTATTTATGCTTGTATTATTAGGAGGAGGAATTGGAGGAATTGCAGGAATGTATACTTTTAGACATAAAACAAAGAAATTTCAATTTGTTATAGGGTTTCCTGTTATATTAATTTCTGAAATTATTATCCTAATATATTTAAAATTATATATTTTCTAAAGTTAAATCCCATTGTTTAGGTGTGCAAGCTAAATAATGGGATTTAATTTTAAGTGGATAAAATAGATTTTGGAAAAATGTTTATTAATATTTTTATGGCTATCTTTTTATTATGAATATATAGAAATAAATTGTAAGCAAATGTTTATTTGATAAACATAATTTTACAATAAATATTATTGTTTTACAGCAATAGCACGTGTTGAAAACTATGTGAATAAAAACAACAAAAAAATACTTATATATCAATTATTCACAAGGTTATCCACATTATCCACATACATATGTATAAGATGAATATTGTAACATTGGGAAACATAAAATGGAACTAATGAAATGAAAAAGAAATAAAATTGTAAAATAAGCTTCAAATTTGTAATACTATAAGCAGAAAAATGGAAAAGTAGATAAAAAAAGAGAAAACTCGACAATAAACTACTAATATAAAATTAATGCTATTTTGTAAAATATGGAGTTTTTTACAATTATAAAAGACTTTAAGATATAGAATAGTAAATTGTATATAGGGTTGGTTTGGAATTCTTGTAAATAAGAATTTAAATAAATTTGAATTAAAAATCTAAAAAATTATTGAAATAATTATGTAATTTTAAAATACGATTAAAATTTTGTTTACAATTAGCAATATATAATATGTAAATTGTATTAGTTATTTCAGAAATATAATATATAATTCTATACGAATTTTTATGTTTTCGATAAATCAATTCTTTAAAGTGATTGTCTGGTATTTTGGGAACATACTTACCAATATAGGGTGAATATTTTAAATGGTAGATATGCTCATAAATTCTATCAATTGTTTCTATGGCATTTCTAATAGAATAGTTAGCTAGGTATTCGAACAAATTATCTAAGGAATCATGAGCCGTATCTTGTATTATAAGTTTCATATTTTTGCATCATCCTTTCTCTGGACTCTTCTAATGTCATTCCTCTACCATTTCTTACATCGTCAACTCCTTTGGCAATTCCAATAAATAAATATAAATCATAAAGTAAGTCAAGAAATGTTTCACTATCTTTAGAATTGTTTAGAAGATTGACAATTTTCTCCATTTTAATGTTTTCTTTTTCAATTTGCATTTTAATCACAATCCTTTCTTATTAAATTTGTTTTGAAAAATATTTTGTGCATTATTATTTTTACATAGTAAGCTTTGAATACAGTCTTTGTCACTTTCAGATAAATCATCAGTACCATAAGCATCAACATATTTTTTAGTTATTTCATTCAGTATGTCAAAAGTGCTTCGTTTTTTTATTTCTTCTTCGAGTTCATAAGGTAATGATTTGATAATTTTTATAAATTTTTCTTTTATGGATGACATATAAAACCTCCTTTCAAACTTATTTCTTTTTTAGTATATCACGAAATGTTTATAATTACTATGAAATTTGTGTAAAAATTTAATATACTAATATTGACTTTTTAAAATTAAGTTGATAAAATGACTAAAGTTAAATATTAGTGATGAAGAAGAAAAAACATATCGATTTATAAATAAAGAGAGCAGGCATTTGGTGAAAGCTTGTAATAATAGATATAGTGGGGAGCTTTGGAGCTAAAATATAATAAAGAGGATAATTTTTAAAATTATCAATTAGGGTGGAACCGCGGAAAACTATAAACTTTCGTCCCTAGCTATTAAATTTAAGCTAGAGTTTGGGATGAGAGTTTTTTTGATTTTATTTTTATACTATATTATTAATTATTGAAAATAACAAAAACTAAAAAGAAAGATATAATTAAAGATAAAGTAGTACTTATACTTTATTCTAAACTATAGCAATAATATTTATATATGAGGTATAGTTTGAAAGAAATAAAAAATCTTTCATTACTATGTGTGCCTAAAAAGAAAGGAATGATTTTTTTATGGGAAATTTAACAATGGAAAAAATGGTATCACTTTGTAAAAACAGAGGATATATCTATGCAGGTTCAGAGATTTATGGAGGATTAGCAAACACTTGGGATTATGGACCATTAGGAGTTGAACTTAAAAATAATATAAAAAAAGTATGGAGAAAGAAATTTATACAAGAAAGTAAATATAATGTAGGACTAGATGCAGCAATTTTAATGAATCCGCAGACTTGGGTAGCATCAGGGCATGTTGGAGGATTTAGTGACCCATTAATAGATTGTAAGGAATGTAAAACAAGACATAGAGCAGATAAATTAATTGAAGAATGGGCACATGACAATGGAAAAGATATGATAGCAGATGGAATGTCTGATGAAGAAATGATTAAATTTATGGATGATAATAATATACCATGTCCAAAATGTGGAGAACATAATTTTACATCAATTAGAAAATTTAATTTAATGTATAAAACATTTCAAGGTGTTACAGAAGATGGGGCATCAGAAATTTATTTAAGACCAGAAACAGCTCAAGGTATTTTTGTTAACTTTAAAAATGTACAAAGAACAACAAGAAGAAAAATGCCAATGGGAATAGCACAAATTGGAAAAGCTTTTAGAAATGAAATTACTCCAGGAAACTTTACTTTTAGAATACGTGAATTTGAACAAATGGAACTTGAATTTTTCTGCAAGCCAGGAACAGATTTAGAGTGGTTTGAATATTGGAGAAATTTCTGCAAAAATTGGCTATTAAATTTAGGTATGAAAGAAGAAAACATTCGTCTTCGTGACCATAGCAAAGAAGAATTAGTATTTTATAGTAAAGGAACAACAGATATTGAATTTGCATTTCCTTTTGGATGGGGAGAATTATGGGGAATTGCAGATAGAACAGATTATGATTTAAAAAAACACATGGAACATTCAAAACAAGATATGTCATATTTAGATCCAGAAACAAATGAAAAATATGTACCATATTGTATAGAACCATCACTTGGATGTGACAGAGTAGCTTTAGCCTTTTTATGTAATAGTTATGAAGAACAAGAAATAGCAGAAGGTGATGTAAGAACAGTATTACATTTGCATCCAGCCTTAGCTCCATATAAAGTAGCTGTTCTTCCTCTTTCTAAGAAATTAAGCGAAAAAGCAGGAGAGGTATACGAAAACTTGTCAAAGAAATTTATGTGTGATTATGATGAAGCAGGAAGTATAGGAAAACGTTATAGAAGAGAAGATGAAATTGGAACTCCATATTGTGTAACAATAGATTTTCAAAGCTTAGAAGATAATACTGTAACTATAAGAGATAGAGATACAATGGAACAAATAAGACTTAAAATAGAAGATGTAGGAAAATGGATTAGTGAGAAAATAGAATTTTAGTATAACATTTTAATTATTATGATATATAAAAGATTATAAAATATGAAAAATTTTGCTTTATATTCTGAAATAGCTTATATTAAAAATTCTAAATTACTATATTACAAATAATTTAATAATGAATATAAAAATAATACAAATTAATTTATATGTTAATTTGTATTATTTTTATATATAATGTGAGAATTTTAGTATAGAGCTAAATGGAACTAATGTAGATTTCTTACTATATAAAATAAGTGCACACAATATTTATTTTAATTTATTTTTTAAATGAACTAATGATGTTGTTTATTATTTCTGAGTCTTGAGAGTAATTATCTTCAAGAGCGGCTGTTGTTAAAATATATGCTGTATTATCATCTATAAAACATACTTGTTTAATTCTAACTTTAGTATTATTTTGAGCTAAAATATAAGTAATAATTGAAGCATCTTTTCCATTTAATTTTACATATTGATTTTCAATATCTCCATCAAGTTTATTACTCATTTGAGTTTTTACATTTGATATTGAAGCATTCATATAAGATTTTAGATCGTATCCAGTTGGTACAGTTTCAGAAAGTAAGTTTACATTTGTTCCATTTTCTGAATTACTAAATACTGGTTTAGATGAAGAGGTACTTAAAGATTTCCAGGCTTCTGGATAAGCAAATTGTACTCCAGATGAATGTGTATAAACTGTATATCCAGTTAAATCTTTTTGATTAATAATATTATTGTCTCCACTATTGTTGTTTGTAGTATTATTTGGAATTTCAATTCCTAAAATATTTGCTTTTTCTGGTAAAACTTTTTGGAAGTTATCAGATATTTCTTTAACAAGAGAATTCATTTTTGTATTAGACATTTGGTTTAAAAGTTCACCATTATTTGCTGTTAGGTCATCTATATTAACATTATCTGTGTAGTTTGCATTTTGATTAATATTTAATTGTAAATTAGTATCATCTGTTTGAATATTTAAATAGCCTGTAGTATTAACAGTTCCTTTTCCAATTTCTCCATTGTTTTCTATATTCATTTCTATAGATGTATCATCAGATTCTGTTTTGAAGTTCAATTTTGTGTTATTTTTTTCATATTCTGCTGTAATAACAAAAATTTCATCACTATCATCATATGCATTTAAAATTAGATTAGTTTTATCTTTTGAAACCAAATAATTAGCTTTTAAGATGGTAGTATCTTTATGATTTAATGTGATAAGTTTATCTTTTTTATTATTTGTTATCTCTATACTCATCTTATCAGTATCTTCGCTATTTGTTATTTCTAGTTTTACAAATTTATTTTTATGTGAGTGTGCTGTAAATGAGATTTTATCATCAGCACTAAATGATGATTTATCTTCTTTTAAGTCATCAATTGCTTCTTGAATCATATCTTTTAAATAATCTTTGTCTAATGTTATGTTTGATTTTTTAGTAGAGTTACTATTATATGTTGTTAAAGAAGATTTAGAAGAGTATCCATTGTAGCCATTTTCAAAAGATTCTTTTATACCAGATTGTTCCATTTTTTGAATAAGTAAATCTAAGGTTACATCATCTTCTTTTAATTCTTGTAAAAAGCTTAATAATATGTCATAAGCTTGTTCTCCATTTATAGTTAAAGTATAGCTATTAGTCTCTACATTTTCGCCATTTACAGATGTAGATATATTTTTTTGCTTAGAGAACATATCTTTTGTTAATTTGTTATCTAATAATTTAGTATATTTTTCGCTAATTTGTTTTCTTGTTTCTGGTGCTATAAATAAAAGTTCATATGGATCTGTTTTTTGTATTTTATCTGGTATCATATTTAACATAGATGAATTTAATCCAAATTTAGAAGCCAAAGACTTCAAATTATTGTTTTCTATATAGATATATTTATCATATAAATCTGTGCATTTAATACCATAGTTCTCACCACTTGATAATAATTCTAAATTAGTGATTTCTGTATCATTATAAATAGGCTTAATACTCATATGATATTTTTGTTTAGTAGGTATTGATTCTGCAGAATATTGTATTTTTGCATTATTTAAAGAATCTTTTAAATTAGTTATAGTATCTTTTGCAGAATTTGAAATCTTTGTAGTTGATGAACCTGTAAGATTAGCCGAATTATTTTCGGATGGAGTATAATCTAAAGAAGTTGTGATTTCTCCATTAGTAGTGTAAGAATATTCAGTTTTTTCTTTATATTCTGCTAAAAATTTGTCATAATCAAATTCTTTATCAAAATCGATAGAGTCTCCTAAATATTTAAAAAATAGTTGTTTTGGTGACTTAAATAAGTCTGTTTGAAAGTAAATAATTGCAGATGCTCCTGCACCTAATACCAATAAAATGATTAGAATAATTGGTATAATAAGTAGTTTTTTGTTTTTCATTAGAAAAATTCCTCCTTTATTTTTATATATAATTTTATTATAACATAAATAATAGAAAGTAAATATATTTTACAAAATAAAAGTTACAATTTGATATTGTCATGTTGTTACTACACAGCCTACGGACTAATTTTATATCCAATTTTAAAATTAAGGTCTAAGTAACTGTCATATTAAAAAAGAAATAAATAATTAAAAAATACTAGGCAAAAAAGTAAAATTATATTATACTATCATATGTATAAAAAATACCAAATGATGAAGTAAGGAGAGAAGATAATATGAACTATATAATTCAATTTATTAGAGGTTTTTGTATGGCACTTGCTGATAGTGTTCCAGGTGTGTCAGGAGGAACAATTGCATTTTTGTTAGGATTTTATGATAAATTTATAAATTCACTAAATAATCTTATGGGAAAGGATAAAGAAAAAAGAAAACAAGCAATTTTGTTTTTACTTAAATTAGTAATTGGTTGGGGAGTAGGATTTATTTTATCTGTACTAGTTCTTGCAAATATTTTTGATGCTCAAATTTATAAGATAAGTTCACTATTTTTAGGGTTTATTATATTTGCAATTCCAATTGTTATAAAAGATGAAAAAATTAATTTAAAAA
>JAGATI010000021.1 GCA_017621295.1 Clostridia bacterium
AATGTTACAAATATGAAATCAATGTTTGAAGGTTGTGAGAAGTTCAATCAAGACTTAAACAAATGGGATGTAAGTAATGTTAAAAATATGGCTTATATGTTTAAAGATTGTAAGTGTTTCAATTCCAATATAAGCGGTTGGAATGTTAGTAATGTTACAATTATGTCTTATATGTTTGATGGTTGCTATTTATTCAATATAGATATAAGCAATTGGGATGTCAGTAATGTTGAATATATGGCTTATACATTTCAAAATTGTTTTAAATTCAATCAATCGTTGAATAATTGGAACGTTTCCAATAAACTAAATGCAATTGGTACATTTGATAATTGCTTACATCTAAAAAATAAGCCAAACTGGTATAAATATTAAATATAAATATTAAATATGAAACATATAAATGAATTTTTAGTAAATAAGAGAATAACAAATAAGATATCAAATGAACGTTATATATCTTATGTTCCCAAAACAAAAAATGAACTTATTAAAGCTATACAAGAATTGTCATATGCTGACAAATATGACTTAAATTGTATTGATACTTCTAATATAACCGATATGAGCAACTTATTCTTATATGTTGATGGTAACATAAAAGGTAAAAACTTTAATGTCAGTAATTGGAATGTATCTAATGTAAAGAATATGGAGAGATTATTTTTTGGATGTAAAAATTTCAATAATTATATTAGTGATTGGGATGTAAGCAATGTGACAAATATGAATTCCATGTTCTATGAATGTGAGAAATTCAATCAACCAATTGCTAATTGGAATATTCATAATGTAAAATCACTTACATCTATGTTTTATCATTGTAAAGATTTCAATCAACCATTGAATGATTGGGATGTTAGTAATATTGTCAATATGTCATGTATGTTTCAAGGATGTAAGTCATTCAATCAACCACTTGACAATTGGGATATGCATAATGTACAAAACATATCATATATGTTTGATGGATGCAATAAGTTTGATCAAAATTTGAATGCCTGGAAATTTGACAACTTATTGATTAAGTCAAATACATTTAAAAATACACAAATAACTAAGTATAGAAAATATCCAACATGGTATATATAATATATGTTAATTATTGAAATTATGTCATTTCTTAACTATATATTGCAATATAAATAACAATTAAAGATAGAATTATATGAAAGAAGAAAAGAATTACATTAAGATTAATGTTGAACATGATTTGTCAGAGAAATTGTCATATATAGCATATGATGAATTCAATAAACCAGTAGGTACACTTAAAGTTGAAAATGGAGAAGTAAAGTGGTTTGACAACGGTTCAAATAAGACATCTGACTGGACAAACAATATTGAAAATTTCAATCAGTTTGTAAGAGACTACAACTACATATTTAGAAAAGATACAGATGACTGTTGGATTGAATATAATCCCAATCCACAGAAAAATAATGTTGGTGACTGTACAATTAGAGCATATTGTAAATTTACTGGTAAGACATGGAATGAGATGTATGACATGTCAGCCAAGTTTGCTAAAGATAATGCTGCTATGATGGATGCTTCAAATGTAGTGAGAAAGTTTATCAAAGAAAAGCTCAACTGTTCATTAGAATATCCTAAGAAAGAAGACAGAATGACAATTAAAGAATTTGCTAAGACACATAATAAAGGAAAGTATATTGTTGGTGTTCGTGGACATGTTGTAACTATAATAGATGGATATTATTATGATTCTTGGGATTCAGGATCTAAGATAATTAATCATATATTTACACCAAATAACCAGTAACTTCGTGGTAAGTTATCGAGAATGAGTGTAGACGTGTCTCTCGCCCTTTCTAAGACACTTTCAT
>JAGATI010000095.1 GCA_017621295.1 Clostridia bacterium
CTTCATTTATTAGTAATAACTAGCACTGTTTCCAATTTCGAAAAATCTACTGCTGTTTCTATATTTACATATCTGTCTGTTATATTCTTAGTATTTATTATTTGCTTTACTGTACCAATGTGTATTCCTTTAGGATATATTCCTCCAATTCCAGATGTTTCAATATTATCTCCTTCTAGCAAATTGGCATCTGTTGGAATGTATGTACCCTTTAGCAAAGAATCACTATCTAATGTACCTCTTACAATAATCCCATCTCTTGTTGTTTTAATTATACTACTTACTGCACTTGAAGTATCTATTATTGTTTGTACTTTAGCTGTAGTATCTGTAACTGATATAACATGTCCGAACTAGTCCTTTATCTGCAATAACTGTCATATTTACATCTATGCCATCTTTTTTTCCAGCATTTATTACAATTACTTTACTATAGTTTCCTAAATCTCTTTGGATAATATTTGCAGGTATAGTAGCATATTCTGAATATTTATCTTTTAAGTTTACATATTCTTTTAGGCTCTCATTTTGTGCCTTTACTATTTCTAGCTCTCTAACCTGTTTTTCTAAATCACTATTTTTTTTCTTTAAATTTTCATTTTCACTTTTAAGCTCATCTATATTCGAAAAAAATGTATCATTTCCAGCTATTTTATTTTTTAAATATGTTAATCCATTTTGAACAGGCATTATTAATGAACTAAATGCATTGTAGGCATATGACCATTTCTCTAATTTAAGATTGGATAATACTATTAAAATTATCAATATAATAATTGTTATTATTATTCCTATTAATCCATTATTTGCCTTTCTTTTATACATAATATTTCCTTTCTATCTTTTTCTCCTTGCATTTATTAGTACTGCCTTTAATTTTTCCAAATCTTCTAATGTTTTACATGCTCCTTTGGCCACACAATCTAGTGGATCCTCTGCTATATATACTGGCATTCCTGTATTTAGGCTCAAAAGTTTATCTAGATTTCTAATTAAAGCTCCTCCTCCTGCAAGAACAATTCCCTTCTCCATAATATCTGATGCAAGTTCAGGTGGAGTTCTTTCTAATGTTTGCTTTACAATTTCAACTATTTTACTTATTGATTCTTGCATAGCTTCTTCTATTTGAGACGATGTTATTATTACATTTTTAGGAAGTCCAGTACTCAAATCACGTCCTCTTATTTCCATATTCATATCTGTCATAAGTGGCAAAGCACATCCAATTTCCATTTTTATTTGTTCTGCTGTTGTTTCTCCTATTGCTAAATTCATCTCTCTTTTTATATAATTAACTATATCTTCATCTAGTTCATCTCCTGCAACTCTTAAGGAATTACTTACTACTACTCCACCTAGTGATATTACAGCAACCTCTGTTGTTCCACCACCAATATCAACAATTATACTTCCACTTGGCTCTGCTACATCAATACTTGCTCCTATTGCTGCTGCCATTGGCTCTTCAATCAAATACACTTCTTTAGCTCCTGCTTGTAATACTGACTCCTCAACAGCTCTTTCTTCTACTTCAGTAATACCTGATGGAACACCAACTACAACTCTTGGTCTTCCTGCATTATATCTTTGACATACTTTTTTTATTATGTTTTTTAACATCAATTGTGTTGCTGTAAAATCTGCAATAACTCCATCTTTCATTGGTCTTACTGCTTTTATCGTGTCTGGAGTTCTCCCAAGCATCTCTTTTGCTTCATGTCCGAGTTGCAAGTATATTCCCGCTTTTTCTATCTATAGCAACAACTGAAGGTTCCTTTAATACAATTCCCTTTCCTTTTAAAGTAACTAATAAATTAGCTGTACCCAAATCTATACCTATATCTTTTGATACAAAATTAAAAAAATTCATACTAATTCCACGATCCTTTCTTTGAAAAAACACTCTCATACTTACCATCTCCTATGATTATATGATCTAAGAATTTAATCTGCATAATATTACTACACTCATATATTCTATTTGTAATTTCTATGTCTGCTTTACTTGGGCTCGGATCTCCACTTGGGTGATTATGTACCATAATCATCTTAGGAGCATTCATTTTTACAACCTCTGTTAATACATCTTTAGGACTTATATTAACAAAATCTGTTCCACCAATAGCAATATCTTCTATCTTTAGTACATTATTTTTTACATTTAATATTACAATTTTTACCATTTCTCTTCTTTCGTATCTTAGCTCTTCCATAAGCATATTTGCAATATCTTGACTACAATTTACTTTCATATTTGTAATATCAACTGGCTTTGACATTCTTTTTGCTAGTTCGCATACAGCTTTTAAGCCAATTGCTTTTACTCTTCCAATCCCTTTTATACTCATATATTCTTCTACCGATATATCTTGCATAAATCTTAAACTATTTTCACAGGATTGTTTTTTTAACTTGAGTATTTTATTTGCTAAATCTATAGAAGTATGTTCTTTTGTTCCGTTTTTTATTATTATTGACAAAAGTTCTGCATTTGATAACTTATTTGCCCCATATATCTGTAATTTTTCATAGGGTCTTTCTGATTCGGGTAATTGCTTTATTGTCATAAAATTCCTTTCAAGTATCGTGCCCTCTTAGACTTAAAAATAATAGTGGCAAGAAGACTCTTTAATGTTGTAAAAATATTCATGCCACATCTAATTGTTTATACACTAATACATCAAATATTATTAGAATTCGTGTATAATCTTTACCTTTTATTTATATAAAGTAATAATATAAAATTTCTATTTATATTATTACTATAAATTAAATCTTTCTATAAATAAAAATGGATAGTATCATACCTATGATACTTGCTATATTCATTTTAAATGTTAAACCAAATGTTATTCTCATAATACTTAAATCTAATTCTAGTGGATTTGATAATCCAAAACTGTTGCCATATGCAAGCCACCACAAAAAGTCCACCTTTGAAGCTAATTCTCCTAATAATCCTCCTACAACTAATCCAGATAATATAAATATAATTAGTATCCATATATTTTTTTCTCTTGTTGCCATAAATCCTCCTATTTTTCTTATGTAAATTCTATACTTTTTGGTTCTCCCTACGGAAACCTTTTTTATACTTTTTCATATTATATATTGGTTTTTCTTTTTTTTCAATACATATATACAATTTTTTCCTGTATTTTACTTTCTTTTTTATAAAAAGTATGATATTGTATTTAGTACATTTTTTTATAAATTTAATATAATATATTGATAATATTTTTTTACCAAATATTTCTCATTTATTTTTCGCTAAATTAGTTGTATAATTATATTATAAATATATATGGAGGCTATAAAAATGAAATTTGAAAAACTTAATGAAGATAAAATAAGAATAACTCTAAGTTCTAAAGACTTAGTAGAAAAAGATATTGATTTTCATTCTTTTATGTCTAATTCTATAAAATCACAAGATTTATTTTTAGATATTTTAGAAGAAGCTGAAAAAAAAGTAGGTTTTGTAACTAAAGATTACAAAGTAAGAATTGAAGCATTAGCAATGAATGATGGTAATTTTATTTTTACTGTAACAAGGTTTTCTCGGAAACAAAGAAAAGGATTTAGTTAAATCACCTAAATTAAAATTTAAAAGAAAAAAAGTAAATACTGATACTGAAGAATTAGTTTATAGATTTTATTCATTTGATGATTTCTGTAATTTTACTAATTTTATTAATAATGCTAATATAAAAAGTATAAATTTAGCTTCCAAATCTATAATATTATATAAATATAAAGGATTATATTATTTAGTCTTTTCACGTATTAATCCTGATTATAGATACAACAAAAAATTATTTAGTTTATTAACCGAATTTAGTACATATCAGAATAACCCCGAATTATTTTCAAGAAAACTATGTGAATGTGGGGAAGTTATTATAAAAAATAATGCTATAAAAATATGTCAAAAATATTTTTCAAAAAAAATCTAAAAATATTTTATATAACATGTAATATATCTTTTACACTGTTTTGTATTTAAAATATATAAAAACCAATAAGTATTTCTTGAAACTGCTTATTGGTTTTTATAAGTTACTAGGCAATGAGTTGTTTAAAATTTACTCTCTAAATCCTTTAAATATAAATTTTACATTTAAAATCTATATATCTTTTATTTCTATAATAGTATAAAATATTTATAATACATCTTCTTTAATTTCTTCACTTGTATACATAATTTTGCGGATTTTGTGCAATGCCATTTACTCTTACTTCAAAATGCAAATGATTTCCTGTAGATATACCTGTAGACCCAACTTTTGCCATCACTTGTCCTTGATTAACATTTTCTCCTTTAGATACTAATAATTCGCTACAATGAGCATAATACGTTTGTACACCATTTCCATGTGATAATATAATATAATTTCCATATCCATCATTTTTATTTCCAGAATGCACCACTGTTCCTGAAGCCGCTGCCTTTATAGGTGTACCCTTTGGAGCACCTATATCAATGCCTTTATGGTTATCTCTAGATCTTACTCCAAATCTTGATGTTATAGTTCCTGTAGTAGGTGTAATAAAATCAATTCCTATACTTGCAGATTTCGAAGAACTATTTTTTGTAGATTTAGATGTTGTATCACTTCTACTTTTATTGCTTGCAACCTTAACTGGTTTAGCTTCTTTATACAAGTTATTTACACAGTCCTCTACACTAGAAAATTCCTTACATTCTGTTTCATATTTTTCTAATATACTAATACTTTCTTTGTTACTACTATTTTTCTCCTTTAACATACTTATAACATCTTCAGCTTGCTTAAAATCTGATACATACATTTTTTCTTCATTATCTTCTAATATTGCATACATTTTGTAGTATGTTTTACCAGATGTGATTACTTGATTATATATTTCATCTTCATTTGTATCTATGTCTCTTTTTATTAAGCATAAATTATACTGTGGCATATTATCTATTTTTACAAATGCAATATTCTCCTTATCTCCATTTTGTGCATAATCATTAATTCTAGATTCCAAACTAGTTTTACTATTACAATATCCTATAAATTTTCCATTATAACTTACACTATATGTAGGTTTATATGTAGAAAAAATGACACCAATTATAATAATAATTGGTATAGTACATAAAATAATGAACTTTATTCCTAATCTTAAATATAACTTTGTTTTATCTAATATTAACATTTTTATTCTCCTTTTAGTGCATTACGGATTTTATAATATTTTATATTTTTTAACAAAGTTTATATAATTCAATTTTCGCCTTTTTTCGACTCTTCTGTATTATTTTCATGGTATTAACAATTCCAAACTCTATTTTTCTTCTTTTTTATAAAGAAATCAAATATTTTTAACGTTTTTCGGATAAATAAGATTATTAGTTAATATATGTTATTTTATTAAAAATATTTTTACTTATATTGTAAAGTTTTAATATATAGTCTTTTTATAAGAAAAAAGACTGGTTAAAATTCAAATAAAATGTACCTCAAAATATTTTTTTACATTCTAATATATCTTGATACACTTTATCATATTTTAACCAATCTTTTATATTACTTTTTATTGTTGCAATTCTGTTTTAACTGCTTGTATTTCTGTAACAGTAGCCTTTGCTGCAGGCTTATAATACCCTTTTGTTTCTGCTACTTTAAATAATTCATACTGAAAACTTTCATCATTATTTCTAATTTGTTGTATAGTTTGTCTTAATGCCATATCTTCTGTTTCAGATATCACACCTTGATAAGTAGTAAGTTCTGATTTCATACCATTTAATATATCATTAACCATTGTTTTTTCGTCCATAATATCCTCCTATTAGTTATTTAAAAATGACATTAATTTCTGTTTTGTATTTAAGGCATCCTGGGCAGATTTAGTAAATAGTTGTTTTATTTGTGGATCTACTGCTTGAGAAGCATATGTGTTTAATTTTTGATATGATGTTTCATGGGCTCCAATTAAATGTCTTAAATTTTGAAGTTCTACCTGAGTTAAATTTGCCATATTTAATCATTCCTTTCTTAGTTATTATATTTAGATTATTTCCACTTAAAGTGTTTTTATTCATATAAATTGCTATTGCACTGTGGAGTGATTTCACATTAGGGACGAGGTTAAATGTTTTTTATATTATTTGTAATCCTGCAAATTTAGCCATTAACCTTTTATTACCTACTTTATCAAAACATATATCTACTTTTAAATCTTCGCCTTCTTTCTCAACTTTGCTAATTGTACCTTCTCCAAATTTTTTATGATAAACTCTTTGTCCAGATTGATACATATTTATATCTACTTCTTTTTTTGCTTCAAAAGATTTTAAAAAGCTTTCTGCTGTTCTAAATGCAAATCCATTTGAAGATTTATTTGCATCTGTTCCCATTGCTACATTTTGTATTTTTTGGTCTTCTACCTTATACATTTTAATTTTTCCTCCAGAAGATTTTCCATATTCCCATTTATATAAACCATCTTCAAATTTATCTTCAGACTTTTCTCCTACAACGTCATCATATCCATCTAGTAATTCTTGAGGAATTTCTTTAATAAATCTAGATATAGAATTATAACTTGTAGAACCAAAAATAGTTCTTCTTTTTGCACATGTTAAATATAGATATTGTTTTGCTCTTGTAATACCTACATAAAATAGTCTTCTTTCTTCTTCTAATTCTTTGGGTTCTCCTATAGATTTATATCCTGGAAAAATTCCTTCTTCCATTCCAACTAAAAATACTGCTGGAAATTCTAATCCTTTTGCACTATGAAGTGTCATTAATGTTACGGATTCTTCAGTTTCCTCCATGTTATCTACATCACTTGATAATGTTATACCTTCCAAGAATTCAGCAAGTGTATTATCTGCAGATTCTTCTTCAAATTCCATTGCAACAGTTAAAAATTCATCTAAGTTTTGTATTCTAGATTCTGCTTCTATTGTATTTTCTATTTCTAAAGCTTTTGTATAGCCTGTCTTCTTTAGAGTTTCTTTAATTAGCTCAGAAATTAGCATCTCATCTTTTTTAGCTCTTAATTCTTCTATTACCTCTATAAATTCTCTAGAATTTATAAAAACTCTATTTAACCCATATTGTTCCGCATTTTTAATAATATCATACATGGATTTTCCACTTTGTTCTGATATTTGTGCAATATTATCCAAGCTTGTTTTTCCAATTCCACGTTTCGGCTCATTTATTATTCTTTTTAAAGACATATTATCTGATGTATTAAATATTAATCTTAAATATGCAATTATGTCCTTTATCTCTTTTCTTTCATAGAATTTTAAACCACCTATAATTTTATATGGAATATCTTCTCTTCTTAAAATATCTTCTATTGCTCTTGATTGCGAGTTCATTCTATAAAGAATTGCAAAATCCGAAAATTTAAAATATTCTTCAGTTTTTAAAAATCTTATTTGATTAATTATATATGTAGCTTCATCATATTCGTCATTTCCACTATATATAAATGGTATATGTCCCTCACCATTTTCTGTCCACAATTTTTTATCATATTTAGCTTCGTTATTCTTAATTACTGCATTAGCAGCTTTTAAAATATTTCCTGTACATCTATAATTTTGTTCTAATTTAATTATCTTAGTTCCTGGAAAATCTTTCTCAAAATTTAAGATATTAGAAATATCAGCACCTCTAAAAGAATAAATTCCTTGGTCATTATCTCCTACAACTGTTATATTTCCATATCTAGAGGCTAAAATTGATACTAACATAAACTGTGACTTATTAGTATCTTGATATTCGTCTACTAATACATATTTAAACTTTTCTGTATAATATTCTAGTACATCTGCATTTTCTGTTAATATTTTTATTGTATAATTAATAATATCATCAAAATCTATTGCGTTATTTTCTTTTAACCTTTTTTGATATAACTCATAAACTTTACCAATTGTTTCTCTTCTATAATCATTTGCATATTTTACCATATATGCTTTTGGTTCTAACATTTCATTTTTTCCATTACTAATTTCTGATAAAACAGCTCTATCTGTAAACATTTTATCATCAACTTTAAGTTCTTTTAGACATTCTTTTATTAAAGTTCTTTGGTCAGATGTATCGAAAATTATAAAAGAATTATCAAATCCTATTCTATCTATATATCTTCTTAATATTTTTACACATATTGAATGAAATGTCCCCATCCAAATATCGTTTGCTTGCTCTCCTACCAAATTTTCTATTCTTTGTTTCATTTCATTTGCTGCTTTATTTGTAAATGTAATTGCTAATATATTCCATGGTTTTACATTTTTATTTTGCATTAAATATGCAATTTTATGTGTTAAAACTTTTGTCTTTCCACTTCCCGCACCTGCTATTACAAGGCTTGGACCTTCTGTATTTTCTACTGCTTCTCTTTGTTTATTATTTAATTCACTTAATAAATCTTGCATGTTTATCTCCTTTTATATTTTTAATTTTATTAGTTATTATTAAAATTTTTCTATTGTATTTTGTATTATTAGTATTTATATATTATTAATTAATAATTATCGTTTAAAGAGCCAAATATTGAATTTTTTAGAATTAGTATCTATATATTGTTAATTAATAATATCATTTGTTTTAATTACAGAGTTACTATTTAATATGCAGTGTTTATAGTTTTGTTTGAAAATTCTAATATATTATAATAAAAAATAAGTTCTTTTATTATAACATATACAACCTTTCATCCACACTTTTAGACATAATATAATTATTAACATTATAAATAATTACTTATATTACAAATGGTTATTAACACTTTTTATTTTATCTATAGTCTTATCTATACACATTTTTGTTTCTTCTGCACAAGACAGAAATGTATCTAAATTGTATCCCCATGGATCTTTTATATCATAATCTCTATTTTCACCTATACACTCTGCATATTCTTTCATTGTATACACCTTTTCTTTTATCTCTGGATACATATGCATAACACTAACTTTATGTGAAATAGTTGCACATAAAATTAAATCCATTTCTAATATATTAGAATCTACAATATTTGTTGAACGATGATATTTTAAATCTATATCATTTAATTTCATTACCTCAATTGCATTATATGAAGCGAACTCTCCGTTTTCTGCAAAAATTCCAGATGAACATACTTCTATATTTAGCCCGCCTTTTCTTAACTTCTTCTTTCATTATCGCTTCAGCCATTGCACTCCTACAAATATTGCCTGTACATATAAACATTACCTTCATCAAAATTTCCCTTTCTTTGTCATTTTACTCATTATAGCAACTATTTTTTTGAAATGCAATTAATATTTATCTATATTATCTATATTTATTTATAAATATTAGCAAACATTAGTTAATATTAGTAAAATACAGTATTTATAAGATACACTTTATCCTAAAATTACTTATATTAATTATTTTATATAATAGTAGAAAAAATTCCTAATATAAAACCAATAATATTTCCTATAGCATTCATTCTTCCTTTATATAATTTATTAGATTCTGGTATTAACTCTCCTGAAACTATATATAACATTGCACCTGCCGCAAAAGCAAGACACATTGCTATTACACTTTCGGAAATTGTTCCTATTATTGCTCCAAAAAAAGCGCCAAGTCCTGTAGTAACTCCTGATAAGATTACATAAAATATAACTTTACTTGTTTTTATTCCTCCATTTTTCATAGGAACTGCCATTGATATACCTTCTGGTATATCATGAAGTGCTATTGCTATTGCTAAAGAATATCCTAATTTTAATGAAGCCTCAAACCCAGATCCAATTGCAAGACCTTCTGGAAAATTGTGTATTGCTAATCCTATACTTACAATAATTCCTGTTTTTAATAAACTATTTTTATTTTTTAATATTGAGTTATTATCTTTAAACTTTTTCTCGACTAATACATCACAAAATATCATACATATTATTCCAAAAACAATTCCCAATAAAACATTGTATATATTAGATATCCCTAATGCCTCTGGCACCAATTCAAAACAAACAATTGCCGTCATTAATCCAGATGCTAATGATAAAATAAATCCTAAAAATTTTTTAGATTGAGTTTTTAAAAACACTCCCAGAACTCCTCCTAAGGTTGTTCCAAATGTACCAAAAAACAATCCTAATAATGTAGTTTTTAATAATTCGTTCAAAATAAATACTCCTTTAAAATAAACTTTATATTATTTTATTTTAAAAGAGTTATTTTATGAATTTTTTATTATATTTAATAATTTTTTATTATTGAATGTTATTATTTAAAAATGAAGTGTCAAAAGGGACGGGGCATATTGACACTTTTTCAAATATCAACTACCAATAAATAATAATTACTATCTGTTATTTTTTAAATTTATTATTAATTTTTTACATACTCTTCTTAAATACAACCAAAACTTTTCTTACATTTGATTCTATTTACTCTTCATTTCCCTTTAATCTTTCTGCACGGTCTGCTGCTATTAAATTATCAATCATTTCATCTAAATTACCATTTAAGAAATCATCCATTTGATATATACTCATTCCTATTCTATGGTCTGTAATTCTTCCTTGAGGATAATTATATGTCCTTATTTTTTCACTTCTATCTCCTGTTCCTACTTGAATCTTTCTTTCATTAGCAAGCTTTGCATCTCTTTTTTCTTTTTCTTTTTCGTAAAGTCTAGACTTTAATAATTTCATAGCATATTCTCTATTTTGTAATTGTGATCTTTCTGTTTGACA
>JAGATI010000096.1 GCA_017621295.1 Clostridia bacterium
AATTTTAAGCAAACATCTTTTGTTTTTGTTGGAAAAGTTATTGAAGATACTAAAAGTTTACATTTAACTCAAAAAGAACAAGAAGAAGGAGCAATTCTTACTTGGAAATATCCATTTGAAGCATTAGAACTAATTACGAATAGTTATGATAATCTAGTTGCTTCAAAATATGAATCAGTATATCATACAAAGTTCATTGTGCTTGGAGATAGAAAGATTCTAGAGTTTTATTTGAATAAAGTTAAAATAAGTAAAGAATTTGTAAATGACTGGTTGAAGAAATTAAAGCAATATTGGTTTAATAAAGATATAGCAAATTCAATTTCATTATTTACTGAGACTAAATATTATCAAGAGACACCCTTTATGAAACCATATACAACTTTTAAAGAAATAGAAGATGAATGGCAACACATAAAAAATGAAAATATTAAAAATATTAAATTTGAAATTTTAACAATAGATGATTATAAAGTAATTGTTGAGTGGTATTTAGAACAAAATGAAGATATATTTGATGGAATTTATGAAATACATTTTAATGATAAATTGAAATGTATATACTTTAAAAGTTGGGAAATGAAACAATGAACGCAAACTATGATTTACTAAGAAATAAAGAAATAATTGCAATTTTAGATGGAGATACTCAATTAGAGGAAAATAATGAAATTAGAATAGCAATGCCATATTTAAGTGGTCCTGATTTGTGTGAATTATCCCAAAAATTTGGTTGCTATCAAGAATATCATTGGGGGAATAACAATAAACCTAATTTGAGCAGATGGCAATATATGGATAATTTACTCAAATTTGCAATAAAAGAAAATAAAATAAGTCAAGTATTATCTTTTATGATGTCTAAAGAAAGTTTTCATGAAATTTTAAGTAAATTAAAGACAGTAAATGATATTGAAGAAATGCATAAATACATTTTAAAAAAAGTCTTTGATCAGATAAATTCCATTTTATATTTTGGAGGAAATGAATTAGTTATCGTAGGTAATCAATTCTTAATAAAAAGGGTGGAAGAAAAAATTAATATAGAGGTTCCAAACATAAATATTGTTGATAGAGAATACATTAAAGATTTATCTGAAAGAGCTATGAAAGATATTAGTGATGGTAATATGGATAGTGCAATTACAAAATCACGAACTATTCTAGAAGAAACTTTCTGCTATGTTATAGAAACAAAAAATGAAGTTCCTTCAGATAGTGGCGATATTGGGAAGTTATATAAACAAGTAAAAGATTTATACAATATGCATAGTGATAAAGATATGGATATAAGAATTAATAAACTTATATCTGGTTTAGAAAAAATTGTATCTAGCCTTGCAGAAATGAGAAATAATGGTAGTGATTCTCACGGATTAGGAAATAAAAGAATTAAACTTGCAGACTATCATGCAAGATTAGCAGTAAATTCGTCTGTAACTATGGCAGAATTCATATTATCTGTTTCACAAAGCAATAAAGACAATAATAAAATTTAATATTACTAAAAAATAATATTAGATTTTATATTGTCTTTTTGTTTATAAATTAATGATTTTTTCTATTATTTCTATATCTTCAATTCTATTAATAGCAAAACACTTTTTGCCTAAATCCTTTATAGAAGCTCCTAAATGATACATTTCCTTATTATCTATAACCATGAATCTATCATGAAACTTATTTGTTTTAGCAACTTTTAAGATAGGATATTCTTTATTGAATTTTTTAACATCTAAATTTTCAATATTACTTTTATCAGATGTTAAAATAACTACTTCCACATTATTTTTCTTTTTAGCTAACATTTTCAAAATACTATCATCAATATAATTATCTATAATCAGAATCTTATTATTTGCTCTTTTTATAATGTCTATTATTAAACTATATGCATCATATATTTGACCATCAAAAAATATCCTTTGTTTGATAGTTTCTTCCAACTGAAGTTGATTAAATACTTCATCAAATTTTTTATCATGCTCTAATAATTTGTATTCCATATTTGTTAATCTTTCAAAAACTTGTCCATTTAACATTAAAAACTTTCTCATTTCTACAAAAGCATTCATAATATCTATACTAACTTGAATAGCTATATCATTTTTTAATAGTCCTGATAACATAGCTATTCCTTGCTCCGTAAACGCATAAGGTAGATATTTACGATGCTTACCTCTACCAACGTTTTCGTTTAAGGTCGCAATTTGCGACCTTAAAGAATTATCAATATTTTCTTGTATAGTATTTTGGTTTAAGGTGACATTTTTGCACCTTAAAACTTCATATTCTTTATCTGTTAATTGAAAACAGAAATTTTCTGGAAATCTTTGTTTATTTCTATTCACAGTTTCATTTATTCTCTTAGTAGGATAGTGATATAACATTGCCACATCACTATCTAGCATTACTTGTTTACCTCTTATTGTGTATATTAAACTTTTTATATCTTCATTTGTTAATTCATTTTGAATTGCTAATTTATTGTCTGAGACAACAAGGTTCTGGGGACCCGACTGCAATCTCTGATTGCTATGTCGGGTCAGGTTCTTATTTTCTTCCATAGATTCACATCCTTTTCTTACTCTATATATTCTAAAACATTTGTTCTTTACTGTCAAGACTTTTGCAATTTTTAATTTTAAAATTTATACTATTGAAAAGATATAATGCAACTCTATTCTGCTGTGCTGAATCCATCTCCATAATTTTACTTGATACAAAAATTGTATAAGGGTAATTAGCAAAGTTGACAGTAATAGTTCTATATTCAGTATTAATTTCTTTTAATAAATTATCAAAGTATTTACACATTTCTTTTTTATCATATTCTAAATCAGTATGACTGTAATTGTCACACATACATATTGCTAGTCTTAATTTATTTTCTAAATCCATTTCTTTTATCAGTTCTATTACATAATTTATTTTTTCATCATTCATATTTTTTAGTTCCTTTCAATTTTTATTTTTGGGGTATGGGGTGTAAAACCCATTTTTGAATTTGTGCGGGAGTACAAATTCAGTGCTTGCTAGGACAGTAATTTTTAAATTCCAAAAAATCGCATTTTTTCTTGAGGTATTTTTTATTTCACTTGTTGTAAAATTTTCAAACCACTTTATGCAATTTCTGATGGAACTCTTGGTATTAATGTTAAATAATCTACTACATTTTCGTCCTCAATATATGGACAATTTATAATTCCATTATCATAAAAATTCTGTTTTAATAACTCATTATATATTGTTAAAGTAGCATTATCATACTCATTATTTGCAATTTTATTATTAGAAAATACAAAATAATCTTCCTGCAATTTCTCTAATTCTTCTTTAGTAATTGCTTCTTTATAAATAAAACCTATATTGTTATTTCGTAGTATTTCAAATAAATATTCAATATAATCTTTACTGCTTTTGGAAATAAACTCTTCTGTAAATTTAATATTTTTTATCTCAATATTGTAATTTTTATCTCTTTTTATTTCGATTGTATCAATTAATATTTTAATCAATTCTTTCTTGGATTTTCTATTTAAACTCTCAAAAACAAATGAAAAACCTAACCTATTTTTAAATATAACTTCATTATTTTCAACATTACAATCCAACTTCTTTAGTAACTCTATTGTATACTCTTTAAAGTCACTGTTTGGATCTATCTGCTGTTTTTTTCTGTTCAAGTTTTCTATTTCTTTCTTAATTACATCATTTTTATTATTAATTGTTTCAACATTTAATGTAGAACTCAAATATAAATCGACTAACTTTTTTTCTTGCATTTTTAATTTCTCAATAGCTTTTTCTATATCTTTAATATCCTTTGTTTTGGTTGAATTACATACTATAATTTCATTATCCATATCATACATATACCTTGTTAATTCATTTAAAACTCTTGACAATTTTTCCTCAATTTTATCTGAACTATAATGTATTCCTTTTGATTTACAATTAGGATTTTTACAAGCTAAATGATAATATACTTTTTCTTTCGGGGTTCCACTATACTTAAAAGAGTTTGTAGAAGATAGTATTTTTCCACAAGTAGGACATCTTACAATGCCAGTAAATAAATGAATATGCTCTCCGTAATTTGAGTGTTTATTTCTCTCTAAAACTTTTCTAGTGGCATTCCACGTTTCCATATCTATAATTGGTTCACAATAGTTTTCAACTCTTAATATATCTTGTGGTTTTCTACAATATTTACCATATTCAAATATGCCAATATAAATAGAATTAGTTAATATATTATAAACTCTATCACTTGTCCATTTTCCTGTTTTTAAATAAGCTTTGTTATCTCTCATAGTTGTTGCAATACTTCTAGTTGATTTCCCTTGCTTACATAGTTCGAATATTTCTTTAATTATTTGTGCTTCTATTGGCTCTATTTCTAAATGACCAGTTTCACTATTTCTAACATAACCATATGGTGCTTTAGCTGGGTGTACTCTTTCTAATGCCATTTCTTCTAATGCTCTTTTAGTTCTTGCTCCAATTTCTTTTCTTTCTCTTTGTCCAAATACTAAATTCATACCGAATATCATTTCACCATTGGCAGTAGATACATCATAAGGCTCTAAAATAAGTTCTATTTTAACATCATGTTCTTCACAATAATTAAGAAGCCAAAAGCCATCATAATTATTTCGAGTAAGTCTATCTACTTTAATAGCAACTATTATTTCAATTTTGTGTGATTTAATATCTTTTAAAAGTCTTTGCATTTCTGGTCGCATTAAATCTTTTCCAGAATGTCCTGCATCATTGTAAACATCTACAATATCGTAATTATTCTTTTCACAATATTCTTTTATCATTCGTAACTGTGAATCAATAGAATAGCCATTATCTCTTTGGTCATCTGTTGATACTCTTACATAAACTCCACATCTCATAAAAAATTACCTCCTACTTTACCTGTGAATTTTTTTAGGTTTTGTATAGTAAAATTGTAAAAAAACCTAAAAAAATTTTTCTTCTTCTATATGTTTGCTCAAAAAAGTGCATTTTCGCCCCCTAGTTTAGGAAAAAAACTTAAAATTTTTTTATAAAATTGCAAAATAGAAGGTTAAATATTTAATTTTATGAGAATTTGTTTGATTTCTTTTAGGTTATACTTTTGTTTATGTTCTTTAATATAGAATGGCTTATTAGCTATTTCATTCACTTTATATTCATAAATAGTAAGAGTAGATGGATATGTAATTAAATATTCAGTAGGTTCAATAAATTGTAAATTAGTAGCCTCTAAATGCTTAATTTTGCCATTCTTAACTGCATAATTATAGGTTTTAATAAATTCTAGTATTTCATCATTTGGCTTTAAATCTTGTATTACTTCGAACTCAAACATAAAAAATGCCCTCCTTTCTAAAAGAGAACATTTTTGATATTTTTTATGAAGTTCAATTTATCTTTTCTAAAAATGAAAAAACTTACGAAACCCTTCAAAGTTCGTAAGTTGCTATAAAATGGAGCTACTGGGGAGAATCGAACTCCCGACCTTCAGGTTACGAATCTGGTGCTCTACCAACTGAGCT
>JAGATI010000097.1 GCA_017621295.1 Clostridia bacterium
GACTAATTTTATATCCAATTTTAAAATTAAGGCTGACCAGTAACAGTTATTTTAAATAAATTTTGATATTTTAAATGTATTATATATACATGAGAGCATTAATGATTTATAATGTATTTGAGTTTATAGTGTTTTGTATTAAACTTAAATACAGTTATATTTAAATAAAGTATATTAAGGAAAGAAAGGGATAATATTTAATATGAACAATAATAAAGGTGTATGGAAAAAATGGGCTTATTGGTTTAGTTTTGCTATAGCTGTTATTATAGTATATAAGACTTTAGATAATTTTAAGGAAATTAAAGTATGGATTTCGAATTTATTTAATATTATTATGCCATTTATAATAGGTATAATAATTGCATATTTATTATATCTACCTTCAAGAAAGTTAGAAAATTTATACAAAAAGGTAAAATTTATTAATAAAAAAGCTAGATTACTTAGTGTTATTACTGTATATATTATTGCAATAATAATCATAATGTTAGCTATAAGGTTTATTGTGCCTGTAATATCACAAAGTATTATAGATTTAGTAAATAATTTTCAAAGTTATTATAGTTTAGCAATGGAAAACATAAATAGTTTGCCAAGTGATTCTATATTTAAAAGCGAATATGTGATGAGTATTGCAGATGAAATAAAAAATATAGATTTAAAAGAATTTGTTAATATAGAAAGATTAAGTGCATATGCAAAAGGAGCTATAAATATAGCAAATGGTATATTTGACTTTTTTGTTGCTATAATAGTATCTGTATACATATTACTAGAAAGAACAGAGATTGTTAAATTTATAAAAAAACTGACAAGAGCAATGTTTAATAAAAATACTTATGATAATATAAATAAATATTTTGATAGAACAAATGAAATATTTTTAAAATTTTTAGCAAGTCAATTATTAGATGCAATAGTAGTAGGAATATTAACATCTATTGCAATGAGTATAATGGGAGTAAAGTATGCAGTATTACTAGGATTCTTAATAGGAATATCTAATATGATTCCATATTTTGGAGCAATTATAGGAGTAATAATATCTATTATAATTACACTTTTAACAGGAGGAGTATCACAAGCAATATGGATGGCAATTAGTGTAATAGTATTACAACAAATTGATGCTAATATTATAAATCCTAAAATTGTAGGAGATTCTTTAAAAATAAGTCCATTACTTGTAATATTTGCTGTAACAATTGGTGGTGCATATTTTGGAATACTTGGAATGTTTTTAGCTGTACCTGTTATAGCCGTAATAAAAATTGTATTATTAGATTTTATTAATTTAAAAAATAGATTAATATATGATGAAATAGAAGTTAAGGGAAAGTAAGTATAATAATAAATCTATTTTGAATCAGTTTAATTTATTTGGAGGAAAACATGAGAAAAATAAACAATAAAGAGACAAAGAAAGATAAAGATATATGTAAAAAGAATATAAAAAAACAAGAGAATAAAAGCAAATTGACATTAATATTACAGATACTTTTGTTATTTGCTATAAGTGTTTTTGTAGGAATGTTATTATTTGATTTTCATAGTTCAAAAGTAATGGATTCAAGCTTATCTCAAGTAGTAGATGAATTAGATAAGAAAATTGAGGAAAATCAAAAAAGTTCTGAACTAGAAAAAGAAGTAAATGATAATGATACTTCAAATGGAACTACAAATCAAACAGAGGAAAATCCTAAAAATATATCTTCTGTAAATAAACCAATCAAGTCAAGTGTAAGAATAGGAAACTCCACAGTTTTTGGTAAAATAAAGATAGATAAAATAGGAATAGAATATCCAATAATAGAATATATAAATGATGATTCTTTGTGGAAATCGATTTGTAAGATATCTAATAATTCTGTTAATGGAACAGGAAATCTTTGTTTAGCAGGTCATAATATGAGAAATATGACAATGTTTGCAAAGATAAAGAATTTGAAAGTAGGAGATATAGTTGAAATAACTAATATATATGGTAATAAGTATATATATGAAGTGTATGAATCATTCTATGTAGATCCAACAGAAGTAGAAGTTTTAAAAAATACTTCAGAGTCTATAGTAACAATGATAACTTGTAATAATACATCTAGTAAGAGATTAATTGTAAGAGCAAAATTGAAATAAGACAAAAGTATGGAGCTTTTGTCTTATTTTTTGTGTAAAGTTTTGAGATTATTTTTATGAAAAATAAAGTTTAACACAAAAGCTTTGTCCTTTTCTATTGCCTTTGTTTGAATTTGGGGATTATTTTGTTTATTAGATTACATATATTACAAAAATGTAAAACAAATGTAAAAAAAATGCTTAAATGAGCTTCCCTAAATAAAAATAGATTTTATGCCAAGTAGTTGTATTGCAATATTATAACTAGTCTGATTAAATTTAGTATGAAAGAATTTAAAATTTAAGAGGAGAAAAACGTATGGATAATAAAAAAAGTGGAAAGGGATTTATAAAACTTAAAAAGATTTTAAGTAGTAGCTTAATTTTAGTTATGCTTATATCTTTGTGTACTCCATTAATAACAATATCAGAAGCAAAAAATACAGATTCTGAATATTGTAGTTTTGATGTTAATTGGAGTAATGGAACAAAGGATTTAGAGACAAATAGCAATACAAGTGTAACTGCTACATTTAAATTAGATTTAAATACTGTACAAACAGGATTTAAATATTTAGAAATGAATGTATCAGATATATCTGATAATAGTGTTAAATTAGGAACATCAATAACAATTACAAATCCAAATGATGTTAATGTAGAAAAAATATCTGGTAACAGATTAATTTTTAAAGATAATGTAAATGCGGGTACTAGTTTAACAAGTACAATAAATTTTGTTTTCCCAAGAACACAAGATTTTTCAAATTATGAGAAATCTATATCTGTTAATTTAACAGGTGAATATTTGGATCCAAACACAAATGAAAATGTACAAATTGATATAGAAAAGGTTCTAAAAGTTACTGTAAATCCAAGTAATGAAAAGTATCGTTATAGTGCAAATTTAAGTCTTAAAAAAGATTCTGCAAGTGTAATAGATAAAAAAAGTATTTATGGACAAGATATAGAAGGAAAAATAAAATACTTAGGTTGGAAAGCATCTAACGTTATAACTTCATATAATATTGAATTAGCAAGTATGTTATATACACAAAATGCTACACTAGATATTACTATAAATAGAACATCTACTAGAAATGATAATGCAATGGATAGTGGGTATACAATTAATTTTGGGGGATTAGATGGGGTATTTGGAGAGCCACAACAAATTAAAAATGATGATGGTTCTGTTACATATAGGTTTGTTAAAGGAGAAGACAGTGATAAATTTATATTTGATAATTGTTTTGAAATAAGTAAAAAACAATATACAGTAACAGTATATTATACAATACCAGATTCTGAAAATTCACCAACTAAAGACAGTATAACAGATAGTGTAACAACTACAACAAATTTTGATGCTAAACTTAGTGGAACAGGATGGGACGTAGATAGAGATATAGATGGAGTAAATAGTAGCAAAGTAAATATAAGTAAAAATGTTAAAAGTACAAAAGAAACACAAGTTTTATATTATTTAACAGGTTACCATTCTTGGGCAAGTATTAAGTATGCAACAACAGAAAATTCAAAAAGTTTAACAGAGGAAAATTTACAAGCCTTAGCAAATGGAGAAAGTATTGATTTAGGATATAGAATATCTATTAATTATACTATGGGTAGAGATACTGATGAACAAACAGGAAGTATAGTTCATAAAGGAACAAGTATTTCATATTTAGGAGATGATAAAGTAGTTAAAACAATTCCTGTTGAAGAAAGTATGCTTTTAAAATCAATTACAGGAACTAAAGGAATGTCTTTAATAGAAAATGGTAGAAGTCATGAATTATCAGAAAACTATAGTGTTGAAGATGGAAGCAAAATAAGTACTTATTCTGTAAAATTAGAAGATTTCTTATTTAAAAGATATACTGGATACAATGTTGTATATACTTTATCAGGTGCTAAACTAAAAGAGTTAGGATTGTCAGAAACAGAGATAAAGAATATCGTATCGATTGGTCAAAATATTACTGCATCTGGAAATGAATGGTTACAAGGAGGAAATCAAGCTATTTATACTGCCGTGGATGCAGAAGCAAATAAAAAATCATATATGGAGCTAGATATAGGAGCTTCTGATGGTAATGTAAATACATATGGTAAACAAGAAGAAAATACAATTAATTTACAAATATATAAAAACACAAAAATAATTAAAGACAATAATTTAATAGTTAAGAATGTAGACCCTACAATATATATAAAATTCCCAGATGTATATAAACATAGAGTAAAAGAGATTAATTTATCTAAAAATGCAAATGGAAAAATTTGGGTTGACTCATATCGTATGGAAAATGGGTATTTAATAATTAATTGTAAAGGAACATATACAAGTGAATCTGATTCTGAAAAATTAACAATACAAGTAAAAACAGAAAGAGAATTGATTGATGCAAATCCATCTACTACTCAAAGTGTAGAAGCATGGTTATTTACAGAAAATGAAAATTATATATCTGATAGAATGTGTAATATTAATCCTGATAAAGCTATAGCACAATATATGACTAAAGACTTTAGTGTCGAAAAATCATCAGGAATATATGTTAGAACAGGTATATATAAAAATGGAGTAATGAATATTCCAGATGGAAATTCAGAGTCTAGTAAGTCAAATCCTATGAAATATAAAAACAATGAAATAGTAACATATCGTACAAAGGTAAATTCAAATGGAGAAACTCTTAGCAACTTAAGTATTATAAATAGATTACCATTACAAGGAAATAAAAATATAAATGGTAGTGTTAATTTAGACTCAAATATAAGTTTAATAGATTTAAAAAATATAAAGGTATATGTTAATGAGGTAGTTCAAACTTCAGGATATACTATATTATATAGTCAAAATATTGATGCAAACTCAGATGATGACTTTGAAGAATTAACAGATAGTACAGATTTAAGTACAGTAAAAACAATAAAAGTTGTTATGGATAATGATTTTGTGTTATCTGGAAATAATGAATTAGTACTAGAATACCAAATGGTAATGCCAACTTTAGAAGAAAATGCAGATAGTTTAGCAGGTTCTATTTCTGCTATATCATATACAAATAGTATAAATGTTTCAGGAAGCTTAGAGTCAAGTGCTGCATATGTTACAAACGGAAATCCAAATGGAACTATTAATCTAAAAAAAGTATTTGAAGGAACAAAAGAAGGTGCTCCAGAAGGAATTTCTTTAAAAGGAATTAAATTTAGATTTATTAATGTAGATACAAATGATATTTTAGTACAAGATAGTCAAAAAGAAGTAGGAATTTTTGAAACAGATGAAAATGGTATTATAAATATACAAAATGTACCAGAAGGAACATATAAAGTAGTTGAAGAATCTAAATTTAACGATTATAAAGGAATTGATTATACAGAAGTAACAATAGAAAATGGTAAAGCATATCCAGAAACAATAGAAGCAAAAAATAGATTAAAATTAGGAACATTAAAAATACATAAAGTATGGGCTGATGCAAAAGAAAATCAAGGAAATGTAACTTTAAGAATTGAAAGAACAGATGATTTGGAATTTTCAGCTACAGCTATTGCAGATAAAGAAACAGGAACTGCAGTATTTGAAGGATTGCCATATGGAGAATATAAAATTACAGAGGCTAGCGGTATTTATGGATGGCATGGAAAAGAAGTATTAGTTACTTTAAATGATGAAATAGTAGAAAAAGACTATGAAAATTATATAACAAAAGAAACAATGCAAATTGTAAAAACTGTACCAGAAAAAGAAACAGTAGAAGGATTAACATTTAGATTATCTGGTGTAGGAGATATAACTTATATAAATAAAGATGGAGCAGAAGTAAAAAATATAGTTAATAAAGATATTGTAATTGGGCAGAATAATGGAGATATAACTACAGATATTTCAGAAGACAAAACACAAGTAACAATTACAATTCCAAATTTACCAGTTGGTTCATATAAAATAGAAGAAATTAATATGCCTGTTGTTAATACCGAAAATGGAGTAGTAACTAAGTATGTTAATTTAAGCAAAAGAGTAACAATACCAGATGAAGAAGGAAAAATTACAAATATCACATTAAAAAATAATTATAAAACAGGAAATTTAAATATTAATGTTACTGCAACAGAAGGAACTGAAATTGAACAATTTAAAATTAAAGTTACAGGTATAAGTTATTATGGAACTAGAGTTGAAGAAGAAATAAAAGTACCAAGTAATGGTAAGATTACAATTAATGGTCTAGAAATTGGAAAATACAAAATAGAAGAATGTAATACAAAAGAAGTAAATGGAAAAATATTAACAACTTCACCAGATGGATATGAAGTAATATATAACCCTGAAAATGTAAATACTAATGGTATAGAAATTGAATATGGAAAAGTAGTAAATGCTCAGATTCATAATGAATATATAGGAAAAGGTGTTGTAAAAATAGTAAAGACTTTAGAAGACGAAGAAGATGTAAGCAAAGCAACAGGTATTCAGTTTAAAATAAAAGGAAAAGATGCTGTTCGGAAATGATGTAGATGAAACAATAACAATCGGAGAAGATGGAATAGGAACATCAAGAAAAATCCCAGTAGGAACATATCTTTTATCTGAAGTAGAAGAAACAGTTCCTATGAAATATGCAATATGTGAAGAACAAGAAGTAACAATAAAAACAGAAAATACAAGTGAAAATCCATTAACATTAAACATAGAAAACAAACTAGCAATAGGAAACATAATAATGGAAACTGAACTTGCAACTGGTGGATATCCATCAGAGCCAGTTACGTACAGTGTAACAAAAGTAAACGATAAATTACAAGCTTTGGATGAGGCAATACAAGTAAAAGGTGATAGAAAGTCACATGCAGAATTAAATGACGTAAAAGCAGGTAAATATTTAATAGAGCAAACAAAAATACCAGAAGGATATATTAAAGATACACGCCAAATTGTAAATATTACAAGAGAAGAATCAGGATATGCATTATTTATAATAGACAAAGAACAAGTCGAAGAACAAGAAAAAACAAAAGTAACAATAAATAAACAAATACTAAACGAAAATGGAGAAATAGCAACAGAAAAAGATTTTGAAGATGCAAAAATAGATACAAAAGATAAATATAGTTTTGAAGTGAAAATTCAAAATGTAGATACAAAAGAAACATATTATTCATTTATAGATGATAAAAATTCAGACATAATACTAGGACTTCCATATGGAACATACGAAATAGAAGAAGTATACAAACCAAAATACAAAATGTTAGAAATGCAAGGTGAACGTTTAATAAAAGACGAAGAAACAGGAAAAATAACATTTATACTATCTGAAGATAATGAAGAAATACAAAACAATATAATAATTAATATAAAAAATCAAATAGATAAAGAATTTGGTTTTGGTGGACAAGACTCTAAAGATAACTTAAGCAAGGTACTAGTAGAAGATATAGAAAAAACTTTTATAACAGAAGCAAAAATTTATATAAGAGATGATGAAAACAATAAATTTTCAGACGCAACATTTAAATTATACGATTCTAATGAAAATATAGTAAAACTTGCAGGACGTAATGGAATATATTTTGAATCAGATGAAGGAAACGAAGCAATTTCACCTGTAAATGGAAGAATAATATTAAGAGCACTTCCAGTAGGAGAGTATAAATTAGTAAATGAAAGCGTAAATGAAAGTTTCTTAAAATCTTTTGATAGAACAGTAACTGTATATGAAAGTGCAGTAGGAGTAACTAGAATAGAACTTTTAAGGAATATACCAAGAGGAAGTATACGTTTAAGTACAGTATATACAGACGATTTAGGACAAGAACATTATGTAGGAAGTTCAAAATATAAAATTTTAAATCCAGAAACATCAAAATTACTAACATTTATAAAAAAAGTAGATGGAACATATGAAAGAAGCAATTTACCAAATGCGACAGATAAAATTAGCCTAAAAGCCGGATATGTAGATGTAAGTGGAATAGAAGCAGGAACCACATATCAAGTAGGAATAGTTGATGTAACAGATAAATATGGAATAATAAAAGAAACGCCAGAAGATGTAACAATAGAAGATGGAGAATCTAAAGAAATAAAAGTAAGCGTAAAAGATAGAACTGGTGGTTTCGTAAAGGTAATAACACCTGATTCAGATTCAAAAATAGTAGCTTTAGATAAGGAAGGAAAAATTTGGCTTTATTATGGATGGGGCGCAAGCAAATATGAACTACAATATATGCACGAGATTAGTAAATATAGCAGTATAAAAGATGTAAAGTTTTATGATGTAAGTGCTGCAAATGACCATATTATAGCTATAGATAAAGATGGAAAGTTGTGGAATTTGACAGATGGAATACAGCCTGTTTGTATAAGCAACATAGAAGGTAATCCGTTATGTGATAATAGTGTAAAAATTAAAAAAGTAGTACATACCAAAACAAATGGTAATGCTGTATTTGCATTAGATGAACAAGGAAAAGTTTGGTTTTTTGGAAGTTCTTCCGAAATGATACAATATGGAGAACCTAATCCATGGCTTAAATCAACAGACATACCAGTATGTATAAGTGACACAACAGATGAGATAAAAGATGTCATAATTACAGATATTTCTACTGGTTATAATAATGTTATTGCAATAGATAATGAAGGAAAAGTATGGACATGGGGAAGTAACTATAAAAGTTCATGTGGATTACCATATGATGGAATAACAAACGACAATAGCCATGTTAAACCAACATGTATTAGTAGTTTAGAAGGAAGCAATATTAAAAATGTAAAAATCAAAAAAGCAACAGGAGGATTTGGAGTTAGTTTCTTAATAGATACAGAAAATAGATTATGGGCAATGGGAACATCTGACAATGGAAAAATTGGTAATGGAATTGAACTTTCATCAGCTGAAAGTGCTTCTAATCCATGTTATTGGAATCCAATTTGTTTAAATGAAAACAATGCCAATAATCCATTAAATGGAATTGGAATAATAGATGTAGAATGCCAATATGAAACTATTTCAGCAGTTGATGTAAATGGTAAATTATGGACATGGGGAGACGAGCTGATAGACGGATTACTTGGAACAGGAGACTTATATACTTTTGATGGTAGTGGCAAAGAAAGTAAACGTTATGCAATATATCCAATGTGTATAACAGATTTAGAAAATAATGAATTAGACACAGTAAAACTTATGTCTGTATCAGCTCCATATAGTGGCACGACAGCAGGTCTAGACAGTGATGGAAACATTTGGCTTTGGGGCTCTGGTAATTTTCCATTTGGCTCTGGTAATTCTTCTGGTACTTGGATAGGAAAAATGCCTCCTACAAAACTAATAATTTCTAAAAAAGCACATTTAGATATACATAACTTTGAAAAAGTAGATGCAGGATATGCAATGAGTGCAGGAATAGATGAAAATGGAAGAGTTTGGACATGGGGTACTAGTGACTATAACGGAGTAAACTTAGGAACAGGATATTATAGCAATTATAATATTTCGCAAGCAAAACCAGTGATGGTTGGTGGATACAACAATAAAATATGTAATGAAAGAATAGTAGATGTATCTGTAGGAAGAAATCATACATTAGCTATAGATGATAAAGGAAAATTATGGTATTGGGGAGCTTTAAGAGGAAGCGGTTTACCTAGAGAACGAATACCAGAGTATGTTGGAGACCCTGTATGTATAACTAATATGAATTATGAAGAAAATACAGTATATGGCAAAAAAATAATAAAAATAGATGCTAATGATAATATGAGTGCGATAATAGATAGTGAAGGAAAACTATATACTTGTGGTTATGCTGAAAGTGGCGCACTTGGAAATGGAACATATGGAAAAGATGTTTATGAATTTACATGTATAAATGATTTGTATCCAGACCTTGAAAATAAAAAGATAATAGATGTTTCTATAAGTAATACATATGATTCAAACCATTTAATAGTACTAGATGAAGATGGAAATGTATGGACATGTGGAAAAAATGAAAGTGGACAATTAGGTTATAGTGCAAATAACACAAAGAATACAGATTTAAAATGTATAAGTGATATGCTATTACCTACAACAAAAGGTAATAAAATAATAAGTGTTTCAGCAGGAGCTAATCATTCTACAGCATTAGATGAAGATGGAAAGTTATACGTATGGGGAGGAAATAGCTATGGACAATTAGGAGTAAATAATAATACTACATATTCTACTCATAATGCAATTTGCCTAACAGATAACGAAAACAGTGAGTTATATGGAAAGAAAATTAAAAAAGTTGAAGCAGGATATTATATGACTTTAGTAGTTGATAGTGAAGGAAAAATATATACTTGTGGATACAATGATAAGGGTCAATTAGGACATGGTAATACAAATAATAGTTGTATAGAAATGAAATGTATAAACAGATGGATAGATTTTATACCAAAAGATATATCTGTTGGTTCATATTGTGATGTTATAGCAATAGATACTAAAGGAGAAATGTGGACATGGGGAGATTGCAGAAATAATAAAAATGGACTTACAGAAAATGTTACATCTCCAGTAAAGGTAAACGGTTTAACAGAAAAAATAAATCCAAATTATAATAAAAAAATAGAATCATTAAGAGACGATATATCTGGAATAAATCGTTCACTAAAAACTTCACGTAGTAATACATCTGTAAAAATTGAATTAGAGAATAATGGAAAACTATGGGTAAGTGGAAATAATAATGAATATGGAATATTAGGAATTGGAACAACACAACCAGTTAATGAACCAATATGTATAAATGATAAATTCTTGCAAGGATATGATGTAGAAAGTATATTATATTTTGCAGAGAACTTAATAGTAGTAAAAGATACACAAGGAGGATTTTGGATTTGGGGAACCAACTCTAATGGTGAATGTGGAAATGGAACTCAAAGCTTTAGTCAAATGACCCCTATAAGACATAACATTAATATATCATACTTTAATTTGATGACTGATAAAATATATGCTACTACAGAAGATGAACAAATATATATGTGGGGAGCAAACAAAAATAAAGAATGTGGTAGTGATGAAGAATATGTATTATTACCAAATAAAATAGAAAAAACAGGCAAACTAATGTCTTCAATGGGCAATTCAATTATGATAAAAGATAACAATAATAATTTTTGGAGATGGGGAAAAATCTCAAATAATCAATCAAGTTCAGAGCCTATATGTATAAATCAAGCAAACGGTTTTTCAATAGATAAAATTATAAATGATAGTAATAATTTTAATCATTTTATAATAGTACAAGATACAGAAGGAAAAATTTGGTCATGGGGAAAAAATGATTATGGACAATGTGGAAATGGAACAAAAGACTATGCATATAATCCAACATGTATAAATGAAGAATCACCAGTAGATAAAATAATTATTGCTGGAGATACAAATATAGTACAAGATGCAGAGGGAAGAATTTGGTCATGGGGAAAAAATAGCTATGGACAATGTGGAACAGGAACAACAGAAAATATAACAACACCAACTCAAATAAATTCAGAAACAGACTTTAGAATAGATACTATAATTATTGCAGGAAATACAAACATAGTACAAGATACAGAAGGAAGAATTTGGTCATGGGGAAGAAATAACTATGGACAATGTGGAACAGGAACAACAGAAAATGTAACAACACCAACTCAAATAAATTCAGAAACAGACTTTAGAATAGACAAAATAATTGCCTCAGGAGATACAAATATAGTACAAGATACAGAAGGAAGAATTTGGTCATGGGGAAAAAATAACTATGGACAATGTGGAACAGGAACAACACAAAATGTAACAACACTAACTCAAATAAATTCAGAAACAGACTTTAGAATAGACAAAATAATTGCCTCAGGAGATACAAATATAGTACAAGATACAGAAGGAAGAATTTGGTCATGGGGAAGAAATAACTATGGACAATGTGGAACAGGAACAACACAAAATGTAACAACACCAACTCAAATAAATTCAGAAACAAACTTTAGAATAGATACTATAATTATTGCAGGAAATACAAACATAGTACAAGATACAGAAGGAAGAATTTGGTCATGGGGAAAAAATAGTTATGGTCAATGTGGAACAGGAACATCACAAAATGTTTTAGTAGCAACATGCATAATTAGTGAAATAAATTCAACAGGTATACAAAGGCTAAATCCAAATTCTGATTATAATTATAATGCAATATTTGTAAAGGACTCAGAAGGAAAAGTTTGGTCATGGGGATATAATAGTAGTGGTCAATGTGGAACCAATATAACAGGTAGTTATGCTACTCCAAAATGTATAAATAGTATAAAAGGATTAGAAAATATTGAATTTAACGAAATTACAGGAACTAGTAGTATTACTGCAGTTGATTCAAATGGTAAAACTTGGGTATGGGGAAGTAATGGTAATAGCATTTTATTAATAGACAGTACAAGTAGCAAAATTACGTCTCCAGTATGTAGAAGTGACTTCTTTACACAAATTGGATTAGATATAGATTCATCAGAAATACAAAATCTAGATCCTTATTCAACAACAAGAATTATTGTTGATAAAACAGGAAATATATGGACAATAGGAAATAATGATAATTATAGATGTGGAACAGGAGATACAACTAAAGTTACAAAACCAACATGTATAACAAAAAATATTTTATTAAGAGTAGAACAAGGAGATAAATATTATCGAATTGGAAATATTACATATGTATTTAAACAAAATGGAGAAGTATGGGCATGGGGTAATATATTTAAAACTCCAACCAAAATTAATGATTTAGATAATATTGAAGGAAGCAAAATTAAAGATATTGTTGATACACAAGATGGTAGTATATATGCATTAACAGAAGATGGAACTACATATCAAATCTTTATAAATAATAATGAACTAATTTCATTAGGTGTAACAAAAGAAACTTATACATGTTATGAAGGTCCATGGAAAAATGAATTTGTTGTTGTTAAAGATGGAAATTATACAAAATAGATTATAAAGTAAAAAGAATAGGTGAATTTTATTAAAATTACCTATTCTTTTGTTACAGGTTAATGGTTTTTAAGTTAATATTTAACAAATTGAGCCAATAGTCCGGCTTTAGATAGTCTTATATATTATAATAAAAAACAGTTCTTCCAAGGCGCTTTAGCATGTGCCAGATTCACATTTTAGA
>JAGATI010000098.1 GCA_017621295.1 Clostridia bacterium
TATATAGTATATATAGAAAAATGAAAAGAGATGGAAAAAATTTAGACCAAATTTATGATCTATTTGCTTTAAGAATCTTAGTTAATTCTGTAAAAGATTGTTATGCAGCTTTAGGAGTTGTACATGAATTATATAATCCTATGCCAGGAAGATTTAAAGATTATATAGCAGTTCCAAAACCAAACATGTATCAATCTTTACATACAACACTTATTGGACCAAAAGGTACTCCTTTTGAAGTACAAATTCGTACATGGGATATGCACAGAATTGCAGAGTTTGGTATTGCCGCACATTGGGCATATAAAGAAGCAAATAAAGACAAAAAGACATCTGTTGTTGTAAATGAAGATAAACTTGCTTGGCTTCGTGAAACATTAGAGTGGCAAAAAGATATGCAAGATCCACAAGAATTTTTAAATACATTAAAAACAGAGTTATTTGAAGATGAGGTATATGTATTTACTCCAAAGGGTCAAATAAAAGTATTACCAAGAGGAAGTACGCCAATAGACTTTGCATATAACATTCATGAACAAATAGGACATCATATGACAGGAGCTAAAATAAATAGTAAAATGATGCCAATTATTACACATCTACATAATGGAGATATTGTAGAAATTATGACATCAGAACAAGCAAAAGGACCAAGTAGAGATTGGCTAAAATTTGTTAAAAGTTCAAGTGCAAAAAATAAAATCCAAGGTTGGTTTAAGAAAAATCAAAGAGAAGAAAATATAGTAAAAGGTAAAGATTTAATAGAAAAAGAAATAAAAAGATTAGGTATTAGTTATTCTGAAATTTTTAAAACAGAATTCATAAATGCCGCACTAAATAGATATAAATTTAGCACAATAGATGATATGTATTCAAGTGTAGGATTTGGAGCAATATCAGCTGGTAAAGTAATTGCAAGAATGTTAGAAGAATATAGAAAAGAGCATAATGCAGATAATTTAGAAGAAAAATTACAAGAATTATCTAAAGAAAGGGTAGCAAGGTCTAAACCTTCTAATGTAGGAATTGTAGTAGAAGGAATTGATAATTGTTTAGTAAGACTTTCAAAATGCTGTAATCCCGTTCCAGGAGACGAAATTGTAGGATTTATTACAAGAGGAAGAGGTGTATCTGTACATCGAAAAGATTGTGTGAATATGAAAGATTTAATTAGTCAAGATGGCAGAATGATAGATGTTTACTGGTATAATGAGGAAAAGGCATCTTATAGTGTAGATATAGAAATATATGCAAATGATAGAAATGGATTATTAGCAGATATTATAAAAGAAATTGGTAATAACAAATGTAAGCTAATTGGAATAAATTCTAAAGCTAATAAAGAAAGAATTGCTATAACAGAATTAACAGTAGAGGTAGAAAATTTAGATGAATTAAATAAAATTTTAAAAGCTTTAAGAAAAATAGATAGTGTTTACGAAGTTAATAGAAAGAAATAAAAGAAGGAATGTTTAAAAATGATACTAAAGAGGATAAAAGTAACAGCAATGTTAAATGAAGCTACAAATTGTTATATAGTACAAGATGAGAATTCGAAAGAAACCATGGTCATAGATCCTGGAGCAGAAGCGGACAAAATTATAGAAATGCTAGATGTTTTAGGTGCTAATTTAAAATATATTTATTTAACACATTGTCATGGTGACCATATAGGTGCTGTAAATAATTTAAAAGATAAAAAAGGTGGAAAGATATTAATTCATAGATATGATGCAGAAGGGTTATATAGAGATGATATTAGTTTATGTTCATATATAGGAATGGAACCTCCAAAAGAATTAGAAGCAGACTCTAGAGTTGATGATGGCGATTTAATCCACGTTCGGAAATTTACAATTTAGAGTAATTCATACACCAGGGCATACAAAAGGAGGGAGTTCATTATATTGTGAAAATGAAAGTTTGATTTTTTCGGGTGATACAATATTTAGAGGTACTTGGGGAAGAACAGATTTACCAACAGGCAGTTTAAATGATATTATGAATTCTATTATGGACAAAATTCTTATTTTGCCGGATGAAACAATTATTTATCCAGGACATGGAAAATCTACAAAAATAAAAGAAGAAAAACCAATTTATTATGACTTACAAGAAAGACAAGATATGTGATATTATTATGAACGAGTGCCAATAGGGACGGGGTATTTTGGCACTCGTTGAAAAAAAGGAGGAGATAGTATGCTACAAAAACCAAAAGGAACTAAAGATATATTGCCAAACGAAATATATAAATGGCAGTATATCGAATCTAAAGTAAAAAATATATTTGAAAATTATGGATTTAAAGAAATTAGAGTACCTGTATTTGAAAATACAGAATTGTTTCAAAGAGGTGTTGGAGATACTACAGATGTTGTACAAAAAGAAATGTATACATTTGATGATAAAGGTGGAAGAAGTATTACTTTAAGACCAGAAGGTACAGCAGGAGTAGTTAGGTCATATATAGAAAATGGAATGGCAAGTCTTCCATCACCTGTAAAACTTTGGTATAACATGGCTATGTATAGATATGAAAATGTTCAAAAAGGAAGACTTAGAGAATTTCACCAAATAGGTGCTGAAATGTTTTCTACATCATCATATCTAGCAGATGTAGAGATTATAACAATGGCAAGTAAAATATTTAAAGTTTTAAATATACCAAATGTACAATTAACAATTAATAGTATTGGATGCCCTACATGTAGAAAAAAATATCAAGAGGCATTAAAAGAATTTATAAGGCCAAACTTAGATATGTATTGTGATACATGTAAAACAAGATTTGAAAAAAATCCAATGAGAATATTAGATTGTAAAGAAAGAAAATGTAAAGAATTTAATATGGGTGCACCAGTTATACTAGATTATCTATGTGAAGAATGCAAAAGTCACTTTGAAAATGTAAAAAGTAGTCTAGATTCACTAGGCATAGAATATATAGTAGACCCAGGAATCGTAAGAGGATTAGACTATTACACAAAAACTGTATTTGAATTTATTTCAAAGGAAGAAGGTTATACAGTTTTAGCTGGAGGAAGATATGACGGATTAGTAAAAGAATTAGAGGGGAGCGATACTCCTGCTATTGGTTTTGCTATGGGTGTAGAAAGATTAGTAGAAGTTTACGAAAAATACAATAAAGATAATATGGTTCAAGATAAAAATATGTCTTTATATATAGCATACATTGGTGATGAAGCAAATATATTTACTACAAAATTAGTAGAGAATCTAAGAGAAGCAGATATATTTGTAGAAAAAGATGTAACAGGAAAAAGTTTAAAAGCACAACTTAAATATGCCGATAAGAAAAATAGTAAATATATAATAATTATTGGCGATGATGAACTTAAAAATAAAGAAGCAAAAATAAAAGAAATGGATTCAGGAAAAGAAGAAAATATAAAATTAGAAGTAGAAGAGATAAAAAAATATTTAAATAAATAACTAAAATTTATCATATTCTCTTATGTACAAGCATATATTTATATAATAGTATTTCTATTATATAAGAGCTTATAGACAAAGGAGAAAAATATGATAAATGTAACAGTTATAAATAGAAAAGATGTGGTAAAATATCTAGTAAGAATTGGAATGGCTATTATTATAGTTAGTGTTCTTGCTAGATATTTTTCTGGACTTAAGGAAAAAGATATATCAAAAATGGCAAAATTAAAAGAAGAAAGCAATAATGCTTTAATTTCTTGTTTAGATGATACTATTCCCACAATACAAGAAGTAAATAAAGATGAACATATAGCCCAAGATAATAATA
>JAGATI010000099.1 GCA_017621295.1 Clostridia bacterium
ACTTAATAGTAAAAGCAGATGTACAAGGTACAGCTCAAGCAGTAAAACAATCATTAGAGAAAATATCTAATGAAGAAGTTAAAGTAAAAGTAATTCATGCAGTAGCAGGTGCTGTTACAGAATCTGATGTTCAACTTGCAAAAGCTGCAAAAGCAATTATAATTGCATTTAATGTAAGACCAGTTGGGGCAGCAAAAGAAATGGCAGATAAAGGTGAAGTAGAAATTAAACAATATTCTGTTATATACCAAGCAATAGAAGATGTAGAGGCTGCTATGAAAGGTATGCTTGATCCAATTTTTGAAGAAAAAGTTATTGGTAATGCAGAGATTAGACAAACTTTCAAAGTATCTAATGTTGGAACAATAGCAGGATGTTATGTATTAGATGGCAAGGTAGAAAGAAATGCTGGTGTAAGAATTATTCGTGATAGTGTTGTAATTCATGAAGGTAAACTTGCATCATTAAAGAGATTTAAAGATGATGTTAAAGAAGTAGCAAAAAGTTATGAATGTGGTATTCAAATAGAAAACTTTAATGATTTAAAAGAAGGCGACATTATGGAAGTTTTTGTTATGGAACAAATTAAAAGATAGATTAGGTAGCTTGTAACAATTAGTGTGTAAATTTAAAATAATATTGATTGCTCATGGCAAATATTTAAAATTTACACACTATGTAATACAAGGTTGATAAAAAAGGAGGGTAATAAAATGGCAAAAAATGATACAAGACTTGGAAGAATTAATGAGGAATTAAGAAAAGAGATTAGTCATATTATTAGTTTCGAATTAAAAGATCCAAATTTAACAGGACTTATTAGTGTGACTAAAGCCAAAATAACTCCTGATTTAAAATATGCTAAAGTATATGTTAGTATATTAAATGCCAAAAGTGAAGAAAAAACAATGAAGGCATTACAAGATTCAGCAGGTTTTATTCGCATGCAGATAGCTAAAACTATTAATCTAAGAATCACTCCACAAATTACATTTGAAAAGGATGATTCTATGGAATATGGTGCTAAAATTGAATCAATTTTAAAAGAAATAAAACCAAAGGAAGAAAAATAAAGATATAAAAAATTTTAGGTTTAAAGGAATCTGGTTAAAAGATTAGAATTTATAAGTTATCTAAAATTTATGAATAATAGTCTGTTAAAAGTAATAAAAATTATTAAATATTTTAAAACCAGAATTTTCTAAACTAAAATAATAAAAAGGAGAGTTTTAATGACTTTAGATAATATTTTAGAAGAAATTAATAAAGCAAACTCTATTGTTATATTAACACACGAAAATCCTGATGGTGATGCTATGGGAAGTAGTTTAGCTTTATATAATGCATTAAAAGCATATGGAAAAAATCCAGATATAATTATACCTGAATATTCAAGAACATTTGAATTTTTGCCAGGTACTGAATTTATAAAAAAAGAAGGTCAATTAGAAAAATATGATTTAGCAATTGCACTTGATTGTGCAACAATAAAAATGTTAAATGGTTTTGCTAAATATTTTGAAAATGCAAAAACAAAAATTTCAATTGACCATCATGGAACAAATACAATGTTTGCAGATTTAAATTTTGTAAATCCAGATAGTCCAGCATGTGCACAAATTTTGATTGTAATATTAAATTATTTTAATATAGAAATAACAAAGGAAATCGGTACATGTATTTTAACTGGAATTATAACAGATACAGGTGGATTTAAATATTCAGGAGTAACAGCTGAAACATTTGAATTTGTTGCATGGCTTTTAAATAAAGGTGTAAATGTCTCTAGTGTATATAGAAAAGTTTTACAAACAAGAACAAAATCTAATTTTGAATTAAATAGAATAGCATCAGATCGTTTAGAATTTTTTGAAAATGGTAAAATTGCATTTACATATATAACTAAGCAAGACGAAGATTTAGTAAATTCTGAAACAGGAGATCATGAAGGAATTGTTGATATAGGAAGAGATATAGAAGGAGTAGAAGTTTCTATATTTGTTCGTGAAGTACCAAGTAAAGGTTTAAAGATATCACTTCGTTCAAATGAATATGTAAATGTTTCTGATGTTGCATTATTATTTGGTGGTGGCGGACACCCAAGGGCAGCAGGATGTAATATGCGGATGTTCTATAGAGCAGGCTAGAGATAAAATTATTAATGAAGTTAAAGTGTTTTTGAAATAGAATGTAAATAATAAATAAAGATAAGCTTTAAAAGTAAATTTTAGGGCTTATTATTGTTATTTACGAGAAAAAATAAAATAACTAGTAATTTTTCTTAAAGGTATGGTATAATAATAGAGAAGATAAGAAAGGTTGTGAGTGAATGGAAAGAGTTATAACAGTAAAAGAATTTGAAAATGTAGTGAGCGTAGAAGATGATATAGAACCTATAATTATAAAAAGAGATAATAAAAAAGATTTATTAGTAATTAGTTTAGAACAATATCAAAAAGAGGTTTTTTTAAACAAACTTGAAAAGAGCAAAAAAGAATATAAAGAAGGTAAAGTGCATAGTGCAAGAACTATTTTCAAGGGGTTGAGAAAAAAATATGGATATTAATAGCTATGAAATCATATTGACTGATACAGCAAAAGAGGAATTAGAAGAAATATATGAATATATTTCAAAAAATTTATCAGAAATATCTATAGCAAATAGATTAATGGATAAAATAGAGCAAGGTATTTTTAGGCTAGAGCAGAATCCATATACTTGTATGGAAGTATATATAAGACCTCATAAAGATAAGTATCGTAAATTAGTTATTGATAATTATATTGTATTATATGAAGTAGATGAAAAATATAAGCAAGTAGTAGTTTATAGGATAGTATCGAGAAGAATGGATTATTTAATGATAATAGAAAATTAAACATTTCTTATGAATGAAGATAGTAATTAATTTTAAAAAAGATAGGAATGGAGACACAAAAAAGTCTCATTCCTGTTTTTAGAATGAAAATAATGAGGAGAATACTTCGGCCTGAGCAACATTCTTTGAAATGGGTGATTGTTTAAAGAATATATATTAAAATAAAGTTTTAAGGAGCAAGATTATGGATGGAATTATAGTAATTAATAAACCCAAAGGAATAACATCACATGATGTAGTATATAAAGTTAAGAAGATATTTAATGAAAAAGTAGGACATACTGGTACTTTGGACCCTAATGCAACAGGAGTACTTCCTTTATTAATAGGAGAAGGAACTAAATTATCTAAATATTTAATAGAACATGATAAAATATATAAAGTACGATTAACTTTAGGTAAAAAGACTGATACAGCAGATGTTGAAGGTAATGTAATTGAAGAAAAAGAAGTATATAAAGAATTATTGACTAATGAAAATGTTCGGTAATATCTTAAGGTCTTTCCTAGGGAAAAGCAAGCAACTTCCACCAATGTATTCTGCTATTAAAGTTAATGGAAAAAAACTTTATGAATATGCAAGAAAGGGACAAAGTGTAGAAATTAAGCCAAGAGAAATCGAAATATTTGATATTAATTTAATTAATATTGATATAGATAATACTAGTATAGATTTTAAAGTACATTGTTCTAAAGGTACATATATTAGAAGCTTATGTGAAGAAATAGCTCAAAAGTTAGAAACGATAGGATATATGGAAGAGCTTGAAAGGTTAAAAGTAGGTAATTTTTATATAAACGATTCTATAACTATTGAGGAATTAGATGAAAATAAAGAAAATAATGAGTTTTTAAATGAGCATTTTATTACTTTTGAAAAACATTTTGAGAATAATAATGAGATTATATTAAATGATAGAAAATTATCTTTATTTTTAAATGGAGTTAATCTTTCGATTGATTTAGAAGATGGGATTTATAAAATATATAATAATTATAATTTTATTGGAATAGGTGTGATGAAGAATAATTTATTAAAAAGAGATGTTATTTTAAGATAAGTTAAATATTATTTTCAATGATTATAAGAAAGAGTATATTAATAAAGTTGCAGTTTGATAGTTTTCAAGTTGGAATATAAAGAATAGTGCCATAAGTCCAGTCTTTTGAAGAGTCTTATATATTATAATAA
>JAGATI010000100.1 GCA_017621295.1 Clostridia bacterium
CATGTTATTTGATTTTTCATAATAATCTGTGTTTAATACTAATTTAAATGAAAGATTTAATAGATCTTCATATGTGTAAACAGTTTGCTTGTCTGCTTCTACTTTATCTCCTCTTTTTACTGCATTCCATTTTTTTTCAAGTTCTTTTTGGTCTTTTAGTCCTAAAGAATATAATGTATAATCACTTATCTGATTATCTTTATCTACTACCAAAGCAACTTCATTATATGATTTTGGCCAATTTCCTGCTACAATATCATATTGTGATTTTAATAAATCTTCATTATCTAACATCTCTTCCCATACATCAGTTTGAGATACCATCATAGAAGAACTTGCCATTGGTGATGAATTTTGCTCTTCTATCATATTTCCCATTCCCATACTATTCATTACAGTACTTGGATTTACTTTAACTATTCCATTTGTAGTATCTTCTTTATATAAATTTATATTTAGATTATAAGTATATTGAATTGCACTTGAATTTTTTTTGATTTCTTTTCCTTCTTCTTCTATATATTTTTTAAATTCTTCTAAATTATTTGTTTGTATTTTGTTAGATAAAGTACTTATCATCTCATTCATTACATCTTTAGAATATATTTTTCCATCTTCATGATTTTTATTATCTGTACCTTCATCCATCATTACTTCTAACATACTTGCCATATCTATTGTAGATTCTTCTATTGTAATTGGATATGATGAAAGTGTGTCTTCTTGTACTTTATTAATATAGTTTTGAACTCCATTTGATAATGATAAAATAAGTGCTATGCCTATAATTCCTATACTTCCTGCAAATGATGTTAAAATAGTTCTTCCTTTTTTGGTCATTAAATTATTTAAGCTAAGAGATAATGCAGTAAAAAAGTTCATTGATGTTTTACCTGTTTTTGCTTTTTTCTTTGGCTCTTTTTCCTCATCTCTTTTATATGGATTTGAATCTGATGTTACTTTTCCATCTAATACTCTAATTACTCTAGATGAATATTTTTCTGCAAGTTCTGGATTATGTGTTACCATTATTATTAATTTATCTTTTGAAATATTTTTCAATATTTCCATTATTTGTACACTTGTGGCTGTATCTAAGGCACCGGGTAGGTTCATCTGCTAAAATAATATCTGGATTATTTACTAATGCTCTTGCTATTGCAACTCTTTGCATTTGTCCTCCAGACATTTGGTTTGGTTTTTTATGTATTTGCTCTTTTAGTCCTACATCTTCTAATGCTTTTATTGCTCTTTTTCTTCTTTCTTCTTTTGAAACACCAGATAGTGTAAGTGCAAGTTCTACATTAGAAAGTACTGTTTGATGTGGTATTAAATTATAATTTTGAAATACAAACCCAACAGAATAATTACGATATGAATCCCAGTCCTTATCTTTAAATTGTTTTGTAGATTTTCCGATTTATAATTAAATCTCCACTAGTATATCTATCTAGTCCTCCTATAATGTTTAAAAGAGTGGTTTTACCACATCCACTTTGACCTAAAATAGATACAAATTCACTATCTCTAAATTCAATATCTATTCCTTTTAATGCCATAACCTTAGTATCTCCTGATTGATACTCTTTTGTTATATTTTTAAGTTTTAACATTTACTTTTTCTCCTTCTTATTTAAAATCAAAATAAATAATACCACCTTATATATAGATTTTCAAGATGGTATTATTACAATTCACATAAAATTTACGAAAAATGAAAATATATAACTTCCTATAAAAATTAATATTGGTATACTAATTAAATATAAAATTACTGGTATTGCTACTTTTCCTCCTATCTGTTTACCACTTGCTTTCCATTCTTCATTTTTCACTATAAACAATATTGTTAATACAGTAGCTGCAATAAACATAATTATAGCCATAATTCCCACCATTATAAATACTATTGCAAAAACCAACATTACTAATAGCGCTAATAATACTATGCTAAATCCCGCCATTTTATTTTTCCCCTTCTCGAAACATAACTATCTTACTATTTAATTTTCTATTTATATATTTTGTAAGAATTGTATATCCTGTTTACAATTCATCAAACCATATAATTCTATCGCCTTTTCTATAAATTCATTTTTTTCTTCTGGATTATTTTCATAATTACCTATTATAGCTCTTAGTCTATAATAAAAAGCTTCATTTCTAATATCCTTACTATTAGATTCTAAAATTTCTTTTGCCTCTTCTAGCCATATTTTAGCATCATTCAAGCAATTTATATCCTTTGTTTTTTCAAATTTTTCAACCTTTTTACTCGCTATTAATAATTCATAATCAACAATACATCTAGTAAAATTTTTCTCTTTGACATTATTTAGGCTTTCTATTAATCTATCACATACCTTATCTATATTCTTTTCAATTTTTAAGTAACATCTATCTTCCCATAGTCTATTAACTAACTTCCTAATTCGTTGGCTTACCCTTCTTGTACGATGCTATTATTGTTTATTTGTCTAATAATCCATATACCATAGAAATATCTGTTGGTACAATATATTTTGCACCTATTTCTTCTGCTACTACTAATACAAATGCACACATCGCTCTTGTTGCATACCACCAATCTGGATCATTTACTCTATTTCTAATTTCATCAAGAGATATTTCTTTATAATATCTTTTACTTTCTTTTATTCTAGTTTCTATATCCATTTGTATTGGTTGTAATTCATCTTCATATAAATTATTTTTTTCATAATGAACTCCAGAATCAATTGCAAAATGTTTATGTCCTCCGCCTGCTAGTATTAATATATCTGCTTTTTCTTTTGGAAGATTTAATTTTTCCTTTACAGAGCTCTTTACTTCTTCTAAATCTGTTGTTGCTAAATCTTCTGCTAAATCTGGAAATTTTGCCATTGCATCCATAACGCCAATTGGTGTATTTACCATTTCTTTTATTCCATTATCATATATAGCAATTTCTGTTGAACCTCCTCCTCCAACAAATACTGCTACTTTTCCATTTACTTTTTTGGTAGCACCTGCTACTGTTAATTTATTTTCTTCTTCTGATGATATTATTTCAAATTCTGCTCCTGTATTTTGTTTAAATTTATTTAAAAATTCTTCTCTTTGGTTGTCGCTTAAGTTTCTAAATATGCTTGTACCACATACATATATATTATTAGTAATTGTTTTTTGTTTGTTTACTATATTAATTAATTTTTCTACATCTTTCTCATCTAGTTTATTTTCTTTTTTATAATTTTTCTTAAATTCTATTGTTTCTGTTCCTATATTTTCTATGTTTTTACCATCATATTTGTCTATTTTAGTATTTGTTGAACCTACTTCTATAATTATTTTTTCCATATTAAATCCTCCCATTTTTATATTACTCTTAAAAGTTATAATCATTTTTTAACATTTTTTATATAAATTGCCAACTTTTTTGTTGTACAAAAGGAAAAATTTTCTCATTTTAAATATTCTATACTATCATAATACAAAATTTCAGGACAAACATCTTCTCCATTAGGCCATTCTACTGTTTCCCCTGCTAACTTTACTAATTTGAAATATTCATAATTTTGTAATTTTTTATATGCTGAATTTTCTTGAATTAATTTACTCATATTGTATACTTTTTCTTTTCCATCTGCGAATTTTATATATAAACAAAAGTTATCTAATGGCTTTACTAATATTGGATTTGGTTCTATATTGTTTTCCATAACGCACCATTCCTTTCATTTTACCTATATTTTTACATTTTTCTATTTTAAAGGTTCTATAGTAAAAAATTCATTAATATGTAGATGTGGCATATTATGATGTTTCATATCATCATAATACATTCTTACAATGACACCATAAAACTGTGAAACTATAGGCATTAATTCACCTCCAATTATATCAAGTAATATTATATTTTTCAATTTTTTTTTGAAATTTTTGTGTATGAGTTTACACATAAATAAGAATTAAACTATTTAGAAAAAATTATATTAAAATACTAACATAAATTAAGTAGTATTTCAATTAAAACTGTATGACATTTTTCATCATTATTTTTATATAGTTTATCATTTTAATATTTAAATTAATCTAAATATAAACTTATCAATTCTTCTTATTTTACATCAAATAAATTCATTACTATTATACTTTTTCTATTTTTGCACATAATATATTTAGTTAATTTTATTAATTAATAAAAAAAGTTTGGAGGTCTAGTTTGAAAGAAATAAAAAATCTTTTATTACTATGTGTGCCTTAAAAGAAAGGAATGGAATTTTTTATGGAAAATCAAAATTTAAATATCTTGGATGAAGTAAACAAAGGTGCTACAATGGGAATGGATGCTATTTCTTATGTATCTGAAAAAGTTAAGGATAATGATTTTAAACAGGTTTTAGATACAGAATATAACAAATATCAAAATATATCTGACAGAGTAAATGATTTATATTCTAATTACAGTAGCAAAGAGCCTCATGAAACAAATACTATGAACAAAATGATGACATGGTATGGAGTACAAATGAAAACAATGATGGATGATACTACTTCTAAATTATCAGAATTATTAATGCAAGGTACTAACATGGGAATTATAGAAGGTAGACGTTTAATTAATCAAAATAACAATATTGCTCCTGATGTTAAAAATATTTTACATGATTTTGTTACAATGCAAGAAGATAGTGTTGAAACATTAAAAAAATATTTATAATTTTAGACAAGAGAACCATCCCAATGTCCACATATAAAATTACCTTAAATAAAAAAGAATGTGCTGAAATCATGTATAATTTGAGCACATTCTTTGTTTTATAATAATTAATAGTTAAAAAGATGTTCTAAAACTTTTTTATATCTTTTAAAAATAGGATGATTCTCATCTACCCCATTGATACAGCTTTCATATACACTAGTATAATACCACTTTTGGATATCTTTTCCTCTTTTTAAAGAACTCCATGATTTTTCTTCTCCATACAATTCTATACAGTCAGATAAATCTTCTAGATTACTAATTTTATCACAAGCAACAATTAGTTTTGAGCCTAAAGGTGCATTTTTTATTTGTTCTATTGTGTGTTTTTTTCTGTCTTCCCATTCTAAAGATTTATCTGGCTCTGACGCATCATATACATAATCTCTAACCTGTTTTCCAAATTCCTTTTCAATATCCTCAAATTCATGAGATGTATCTTCTACTACATCATGCAAAATTCCAGCTGCAACAACATCTTCATCACACCCATTTCTTTGTAAGATCATACCTACTGTATATGGATGAAAAATCATATCGACATCTTCTATCTTCCTTCTTTGATTTTTATGGGCTTTTGTTGCATAATATATTGCATATTCAATTTTATCTTTTCCCCTATTCATACATTTCCTCCTATTGCTTTTATTTTTTCAAATTATATAACAATTTATTTTTTTTTTCAACAATTTATTTTTTTTTTCAACAAATGTATTTACTTTTTTTATTTATGGTGATAACATTTACCCATAATTAATTGTTTTGTAATAAAAGGAGGTTTTTTGTATGAATATACAAAATCCACAAACGCCCTTCATGATTGAGTTCCTTGGCACTCCAGAAGCTGGCAAAACAACAACTATACATCGGCTAGAAGAAGTAATGTTAGAAAAATACAGAACTTCTATTATTAAAGAATCTGCCGAAATTGTTCCTGCTGGCTTTCGAAAATGTAGTATAGAAGCTCATTTTTGGATGCGTTTAACCACTGCCAAAACCATTTTAGAAAAGCAGTTTTCTAACGACTCCGAACTTCTCTTTATTGATCGTGGACTTATCGATACACTTTTCTGGGACTATTACTATGGTTCTACTGGAAAGTTAACCCCTGAAGAGGTAAAACATACCAATAATTTTTTCCAAAGTATTGGTATTAAGTTTCCTGATATCGTTGTATTCTTGTCTACAACTCCAGAAGAGGCTATTCGTCGTCGTGGTGGTGAAGGAAGGCTTGTTACTTTGGACTTTTTGAAAAATTTTAATGGTCTTCTCGACTGTTTTATGAACACGATTTCTGTACCTGTTTTTCACTTAGATACTACAGGACTTTCGGAAGATATGGTTCTAAAAAAAGTACTTGAAAATGTTCCATTGTAAAAAAAATCGCTTCAAATTTATGCACATACTAAATGCATTGAAATTTGAAGCGACTTTTTTATTTTTATATATCACCAAAATCAATACCTGGCGAACTGTTTTTTTCATCAGTAGAAACTAATCTAACATTATTATGTTTTTCATTTTTGAAATGTTTGATATTTACTTGAGATTGCACTTGTGCTTCTCTGGGTCTAGTTAGTACTTCAAGAGTTTCTTTTATTAAAAATAAGATTTCTTTTTCTGATAATCTCTTATCTTTTTTTGTTTTCACCCCCTCAATCAATCTACTAATTTTAGATTTTGAAGATTCTAATTCTGCTTTTTCTTTTGCTTCCATACAATGTCTACGAGCTGAATGTATTTGACTTGTGACGCTTTCTCTATTAAACTTATATATGTGTGTTGCACAAAGTCTACCAAATTTTCCAAAACCTTTGTTTTTCCAGCCAACTCGTGTTTCATCACATTGTCCTCTATCTAGTTTAAAAATTAGAATACCATTATCTATAAAATTAGTAGTAGCAATTGCTCTTGATTCATCATTTGTATCTTGTAAATAAGTTAAAACTGCCTTATCGTTTATTATTGCAATACTTCCTGAAAATTCTGGATTTGTATTATATGGTAAATAACCTTGCTTAACTAACTTTCTTAATGTCTTTTTATTATTACATATTTCTTTTAGCATATTTTCTACTCCACTCTGTATGTGCATATAGCAATCATCTCCTAACTGTGTTTCACAACTTCTGTTACTTTTAAAAATTTCATTTCATCATATTTTTCTAGTCTATATAGTACATATTTTAACATAAAGTTTTCTTTGTTTTCAACTATTTATTATAGTTTTTATATACAATAACAATTACATGTTAATGGTTTTCAAGTTATTATTTAATTGATAACGCCAATAGCCAGCTTTAAACAATTACATTTATATCAATTATTAAGATATAGACAAAATATCTTTACTCTATAGGTCACTTCAAAAATTCCAAACAAATGCGAAGTCACTTCTTTTTATCTTACACATCTCACCATTTCCACGATAAAAAACAATACCTTCTATATCGTTATTTTCTAGATACTGTTTAATACCGTCATAATCTCTTGGAACATTTTCCAATATTATTGAACCATGTTTTACTAATACATCTGTATCTAAGTTATAAGGATTTGCATTAAAATGTTTTCCTATTAATTCATATGTTCCATTTTCTAATTCTTTTTGTTTTTTTAGTGCCTCTATATGGTATTTATCGTTTTTATTGTTTTCAGAGCATAATAGCCAATGTGGAAAATGTCCTGTTATTAAATCTGGTTTTTCTTGGCATGGAATTGCTCCCTGTGGTAATATTCTTTCTGTTTTATAATCGTATCTTCTGTAGATTTTTCCATCTTGTATTAATGTACATGTTCCATCTAATTTTTCTGTTGCATATCCTTCACCTTTTAAAACCCATTCACATTCTGGTTCTACTTCACTTAAGCATTTAACGATTTTATTATCTTCAAATTGTCTTTTAAACAAAGTTTTCATTTTTTTCAAACTACATCACACACCTTAATCTTCTAATAAAAATTCTTTTAACTCTTTTATTTTTATTCCATCTTCAAATGTATTGTTGTATGTTTTATTTAAAGTAATTATTGTTTTTTCAAAATTATCATTTATACTTCTTAAAGGTTTTAACTCTTTATTTTTTACTTCTTCATCTAGTATTGATAATGTTACTTGATAGTATTTTTTTTCATTAGAATTAGTTGCAATAAAATCAACTTCTAGAGAATCTGTTTTTCCCACAGTTACATCATATCCACGTCTTAACAATTCAAAATATACAATATTTTCTATTATATGACCATAGTCAGAGTCTCTAAATCCTAATATTACATTCCTTATTCCAGTATCTATTATATAGTATTTTTCTAATGTTTTGAGTATTTCTTTACCTTTTATATCATATCTTGGAGCTTTGTAAATTATATATGCATTTTCAAGCATTGTTAAATAACTAATTATTGTATTATGGGTAACTTTAGTTCCTTGGCTTGTTAAAAAATCTGCAATCTTTTTAGCAGATATTAAGCTCCCTATATTACTCATTAAAAACTTTAATACCTTTTCTAATAAACTAGAATCTATTAATTTATTTTTTTCAACAACATCTTTCATAAAAACTGTATTATATATTCCTCTTATTGCATTTTCATATAGATTATTGTCACTTTTTAAAGTTATAATTCCTGGCATTCCTCCATATTTTAAATATTCATTAAACTTTTCATCTAGTGTAATATTACTATCAAAATGTGAAAAATCTAAAAATTCTTTAAATGATAGTGGTAACATTTTTATTTCAATATATCTTCCTGAAAGATATGTTGATAATTCTGATGACAATAAATAGGCATTAGAACCTGTTATGTAAATATCTGTATTAAAATCTACCATCAAACTATTTACACATTTTTCCCATTCATCTACTCTTTGAGCTTCATCTAATAATATATAATTTTTATTTTGGTTGTTTATTTTATTTTTTATACTTTTATACATATCTTTATAATTTACAATCTCATCAAATTCAAAAGATTCAAAATTCATATATATTATATTTACGGATTTATCTTCTTCTAATATTCTTTCCATAAATAATTTTAAAATACTAGATTTACCACATCTTCTAATTCCTGTTATTACTTTTATAAATTCTGTATCTTTATATGCATATAGTTTCTCTATATACTTTTTTCTATTTATCATATTCATCACCTAATTATATTATACTTCAGCAACGATATTGTGTCAAGTTTTGTTGACTCATTAACAGAACTTTCTTTTTTGGTTTAATATTGTTTATAGATTTACACTTTTTATTTTTTGTCTGCCTTTGTCCATATATTTTATACTTTAGACATTTTTAAAGGTTATTACTTAAGACATTATCATAAATTTAAAAAAATCTATTTTAACAAATCAGTCATCTCTCCCATATAAAATATATCTAGTTTACTCATTGCTCTTGTTATTGTTACATATAATAATTTTATATCTAAACTACTATTTGTATATTGCATCTTACTTGCATTACTAATTATAACACAATCAAATTCAAGCCCTTTTGCAAGATATGATGGAACAATAGAAATACCAGAATTATATTCTGAATCTTTTCCCCTTATTAATTTTACATCTTTTCTTATTTTACTTATCTTCTTTTCAATTTGCTTGCATTCTTGCATATCCTTTCCTATTATTGCAATTGATTTATATCCACTTTGTAAATAGGTATCTATTCTTTCATTTATATTACTTATTAGTTCATCTATATCTTTATTTTGTTTAATATTTACAGAGTTTTTTCTATCAATTACTGGGTCACCTAGAACTATATATTCTTTTTCAAAATCTGGTAATTTGTTTATTACAGAGTTTGCAATATCCATTATTTCTTTAGTAGTTCTGTATGTTTTATTTAATGTCGTATATGTTGTTTTAACATCTTTAAATTCGATATCTATAAATTTTTTCCAGTTTTCTATACCTCTATAATAATGAACTCCTTGTGCTATATCTCCGAAGAATTGTCATTGAATTACTGTTTAGTATTGTTTTTAAAACATCAAATTGAAACTCTCCATAATCTTGTGCTTCATCTATTA
>JAGATI010000022.1 GCA_017621295.1 Clostridia bacterium
AAAGATGCATGGAATTATGAATTAGGGAAAAGATTATTATCTGAATACCAAGAAAAAGGTATACAGTTAAAGGAAATTGAAAATCACAATAATATAGAAGAAATGAGAAAAAAGGAAAATTCTGAGTTTTGTAATATGAAGAAAAATTTGATTATTGGAATAAGAAAAACACATAAATTTGTGGAAAATCATAAAGTATCAGACTATTTAGTTCCATATACATCATCTCGGATGTATTGCTATGTGTTTATATTGTTATTTAGTTTGTAATTTTAATAAATGTTCATATTTAAGATTATTTGTAAATAGGGAAGAGATGCTGGATAAAATTATTAAAGTAGCCAATAAATCGGATAAAAATCTTACATTTGAAATAGGTAGTAATAGTGATTTGATATTAGAAAATACAATTACAAATAATCTTGTTTGGACAATTGAAAATTTTAGAAAATCGCCTAAGGGAATGCTTACATTTCCTACAAAATTTGATATGGTAGATCCAATTTTACCATTAAATCATGATGGTAAAATAATAGTAAGAATGAGTGTAAATCCACAAGATATTATAAAACAAATTGAAATAGGTACATCACCACTAAAAAATAGAGTGAAAGCAATTAATAAGCTAAAACAAGCTGGATATAAAGTTGGAATATTAATAGCACCAGTAATTTTGGTGGATAATTGGAGAAATTTATATGAAGAGCTTATAAAGTACTTAGATGAAAATTTAAGTATTGAAGTAAAAAAAGATGTATTTTTCGAAATCATTTTTATGACATATAGTTATGTTCATAGAATGATAAATAATGATGCTTTTCCAGGTAGAATCAATTTATATAATCAAGATATTATGACAGTAAGAGGAAGAGGAAAATATATGTATAAAAAGGAAGTTAAAGAAGAAGGAGAAGTGTTTTTTAGAGATAAATTAAAAAAGTATTTTCCAAGTAATGAGATTTTGTATATTGTTTAGAATTTGTTTCCCACAATAATGTTTTTGTGGGATTTTTTGTATTATTTGCATTAAAAGTTTATTTGAATTTATTAAGTAAATATTTATATGTATGTATAATATTGACAGCTTAAACATTTTTTTTGGATTAAATATGAAATAGCAAAATTTTAAGTTTAATTTAGAATTTAAAAGATGTTTCTTTTTGTTATAACAAACTAAAAGAATATATAATAGACTGTAATCATATATATAATATAAAACGTTATAGGTTAATGGTTTTAGAGTTACTTTTTAATACATAGTGCCAATAGTCTAGGTTTATATAATATTATTAATGATATATAAAACCAATATCCTGTAACTATAAAATAGCAAAAAGGGTTTGATTTATGAAAATGAAAAAAGGTTTAATAAGTATAACAATAATACTAATACTTATAGTAGCAATACAAATAATACATAATAATGTTATTGCAAAAAATAAAGATACATATAAAATTTTGGTAGATGTAGAATCATCTAGGTTATATTTATTTAAAAATGATATTTTAGAAAAAGAATATAAATGTGCAGGAGGTAAGCCAAGTACACCATCTCCAATAGGAACATGGACCATAATTTCAAAAGGAAAATGGGGAGAAGGATTTGGAGGAAGCTGGATGCGGATTTGATTGTCCTTGGGGACAATTTGGGATTCATGGTACAACTGAAATCTATTCTGTTGGCTGGAGCAGTTCACATGGGTGTATAAGAATGAATAATGATGAAGTAGCTGAAGTTTATAAAATTATACCAATTGGAACAAAAGTTACTATTGTAGATGGCGTATATGGAGCTTTTGGAAAAGGTTTTCGAAATTTAAAGTCTGGTATGTATGGTTCTGATGTCATGGAGATTCAAAAGAAGTTAAAAAAGCTTGGATTTTTTTATGGAACTCCAAATGGAAAGTTTGGTTCGGAGACAGAGGAGGCTGTGAAGAAATATTGCAGAGAAAATAATTTGTATGTAAGAAAGACGATTGATATTGAGTTACAAAAACATATGGGGTTTGAGTTGATAGATTGAAATATCAAAATTTTATTGTAGTATTTTTGTGTAGTATATGTTATACTAAGACTATATAGAGAATTAAAAGAGTTAGAACAACAAATAAATTATATATTATAGATATGTAAGGATATACAAAATAAAAATATTTAGTGTAAAATTAGAAAGAGAGTAGAAAAATGAGTTGTAATAAAGTAGTAGAAGCAAAAAAAGTAGCATTTTGTACTTTGGGGTGTAAAGTTAATCAGTATGAAACAAATGGTATGATGCAAAAATTTATGGAAGCGGGATACAAAATAGTAGAATTTCATGATTTTGCAGATATTTATGTTGTTAATACTTGTACAGTAACAAATATGGCAGATAAAAAGTCAAGACAAATGCTTAGAAGAGTAAAAGAAATAAATCAAAACTCAATACTTGTTGCGGTTCGGATGTTATGTACAAGTAGCAAAAAAAGAATTAGAAAATATAGATGAAATAGATTTAGTTTTAGGTAATAATGAAAAAACTAATATACTAGAATGTATAGATGAATATATGCAAAATAATATAAAAGATGAAGTTAAAGATGTGATGCATCAGTCAGAGTTTTTAGACTTTGGTAGTGTTACATATACAGAAAAAACAAGAGCTGTAATAAAAGTTCAAGATGGTTGTGATAGATTTTGCTCATATTGTATTATTCCATATGCAAGAGGAAGAGTTAGAAGTAGAAATCCAGAAAGCATTTTAAGAGAAATTGAAGAGATAAGTAGTAAAGGAATAAAAGAAGTTGTTATTACTGGAATACATGTTGCATCTTATGGAAGAGATTTTAAAAATTCATATAGATTAATAGATTTATTAGAAGATATAAATAAAATAGAAGGAATTAAAAGAATTAGACTTGGTTCTTTAGAGCCTACTTTAATTACACAAGAGTTTGTATCAAGATTAACGAAATTAGAAAAGATATGTGACCATTTTCATTTATCACTTCAAAGTGGATGTGATGAAACTTTAAAGAGAATGAATAGAAAATATACAACTAATGAATTTAAAACTTGTACAGATTTATTAAAAAAAGCTTATCCTTATGTATCACTTACAACTGATATTATTGTTGGATTCCCAGGAGAAACAGATGAAGAATTTGAAAAAACATATAACTTCCTAAAAGATATAGATTTTTATAAAATGCATGTTTTTAAATATTCTAAAAGAAAAGGAACAAAAGCATCTGTTATGCAAAATCAGATTGATGGAAATATTAAAGAGCAAAGAAGTGCAAGACTAATTGAATTATCTAACAATAATGAAAAAATGCATAATAACAAATATATTGGAAAAACAGTAGAAGTTCTTTTCGAAGAAAAAGATGGAGAATATATTAAAGGACATACAACAAATTACATAGTGGTTAAAACGAAAAATATAGATAAGATAGTAGAAAATAGTATAGAAAAAATAACAATAAATAATGCCTATGATTCAGAATTAATAGGTGATTATGTATTGTAATTTTTTATGAATTGTAATATAATTTTATATAAATTTTATAAGAAAAAGAGGAGATTATATGAAGAGTATAAATTTAAAAGAAACATACTTAAAGTTTTTTGAGGAAAAAGGACATAAAATTATTCCAAGTGCACCAGTTATTCCAGAAAATGATCCTACATGTTTATTTAATACTGCAGGAATGCAACCACTTGTTCCGTATTTAAAAGGTGAAAGTCATCCAGAAGGAACTAGATTAACAGATGTACAAAAATGTTTTCGTACAAACGATTTAGATGAGATAGGAGATAAAACTCATCATACATTTTTCGAAATGCTTGGCAATTGGTCTTTAGGAGATTACTTTAAAAAAGAAGCAATTACTTGGAGTTTTGAACTATTAACAAAATATTTAGAAATTCCAGTAGAGAAATTGGCTGTTACAGTATTTAAAGGAAACGAAATGGTAGAAGCAGATACAGAATCTGCTGAAATTTGGAAAGCGACAGGAATAAAACCAGAAAGAATTAAATATTTAGGAGAAGATGATAACTGGTGGCCTAACATGGAACTTACAGGCCCATGCGGACCAGATACAGAAATTTTTTATTGGCGAAGCGAAGAAAAAGTGCCAGAAGAGTTTGACCCAGAAAACGAAAATTGGGTAGAAATATGGAATAATGTTTTTATGCAATATAATCATGAACAAAACGGAGAATTTACACCACTTAAAAATAAAAATGTGGATACAGGTTTAGGTGTAGAAAGAGTAACAGCAGTATTAGAAGGTGTTACAGATAATTACAAATCATCAATTTGGAAAGATGTAATTAAAAAAATAGAAGATATTTCAAATCATTCTTATGATGATGAAAAATATACAAAGAGTATGAGAATTGTAGCAGATCATATAAGAGCAATAGTTATAATTAGTGGAGATGACGCAGGAATCAAGCCATCAAATACAGACCAAGGATATATTTTAAGAAGATTAATCCGCAGAATGATTCGTTATGCAAAAAAACTAGATATAGATATTAATGGAAACTGGGAAAGTGAACTTGCAGAATTAATTATTAATCAATATTCAAAATATTATCATGAACTTGAAAGAAATAGAGAAATAATATTAGAAGTTATAAAAAATGAAAAAATAAAATTTAATAAAACTTTAGAAAAAGGATTAAGAGAATTTGAAAAAGCAGTTTCTCATTTAGACGGAAATAAAATTAATAAAGACATAGCTTTTAAATTATATGATACTTATGGGTTCCCAATTGAATTAACAGTTGAACTTGCAAAAGAGTCTGGATTAGAAGTAGATGTAGATGGGTTTAATGATAAATTTAAAGCTCATCAAGAAAAATCAAGAGCAGGATCTAATCAAAAATTTAAAGGTGGACTTGCATCTACTGGAGATATGGAAGTTAAATATCATACAGCTACACATCTTTTAAATGCAGCACTTAAAAAGGTTTTAGGAAGTCATGTACATCAAAAAGGAAGTAATATTACAGCTGAAAGAATGAGATTTGATTTTTCTCATGATGAAAAAATGACTCTAAGTCAAAAACAAGAAGTAGAAGACTTAGTAAATGAATATATTAAAATGTCAATACCAGTAGAAAAACTAGAAATGAATAAAGAAGAAGCTGTTAAAATGGGTGCAGAAGCAATGTTTATGGATAAATATGGAGATATTGTAACAGTATACAAAATAGGAGATGTATCTATAGAACTTTGCGGAGGTCCTCATGTAACAAATACTTCTGAGCTTGGAAAATTTAAAATAAAAAAGGAAGAATCTAGTTCAGCAGGTGTGAGAAGAATAAAGGCTATTTTAATAGAGGAATAATTTTAGTAAAAATTGGATAAATTAAGTATAATAAATTTAATATACAAAATTATCCTAAATTGTAAAGTTGGAGGAAAATAAGGTTGAATAATATCCAAAATTTGGAGTATTATTTATGCATATTTATGTCTTTCAGGAAAGGAATGTGATTAAATATGGAAGATTGTATTTTTTGCAAAATAATTAAAGGAGATATTCCAGCAGATAATGTTTATGAAGATGATGAGATACTTGCATTTAAAGATATAAATCCAGCAGCTCCTATTCATATATTAGTTATTCCAAAAAAACATATTAATAATCTTCTTGAAATACAAGCAGAAGATGAAATATTAATTACAAAAATATATAAAGTAATAAATAAAATAGTAAAAGATATGAATATAGAAAAAGATGGATTTAGAGTAATAGTTAACTGTGGAAGAGATGCAGGGCAAGAAGTAATGCATTTACATTTTCACTTACTTGCAGGAAAAAAATTAGGAGATAAGATTGTAGGATAGTAAAAGAAACAATATTAAATATCAATATATATAGACAAAAGCTAATATAAATAGGTTAAATTAAATATTAATTGAAAATGCAAAAAATGTAGAATCTTGGATTTAATTATGTTATAATAATAATGTGATTATATTTAGGAGGAATTAAAAAGATGGCTGGAAAGAGATTTAATACTTTTTTAAATATAGTATTAGTAATAGTAATATTGCTTATTTTAGTTTCTATAGGTTTTATAGGTTATGAGTATTTTTATAAGAAATATAAAAATGCTACAGATGCACAAAATGAAATAGAGAAGATTGACCAATATATAGCAGAGAATAATAATTTGGTAGTTGAGGTTAGTAATGAGCCTGTAGAAGAATCTGATAAAACAAAAGATACAAATGTTACAACAAGAACATACAATCCTAATACAAATTATGGGTTGACATATAGAGGATATGGCGTTTTAGGAAAAATAGAGCTTCCTAAGGTTGGACTTATGTATCCAGTACTTGAAACTATGACTGATGCTAAATCAATAGATATTTCTGTAGCTATGCAATATGGAGTAGGATTAAATAATATAGGGAATACTGTTATCATAGGACATAATTATAGAAATGGGACTTTTTTTGGAAGTAATAAAAAATTAGTAGAAGGAGATAAAGTATATATTACAGATTTATCAGGAAACAAAGTAGAATATACAATATATAGTAAATATTTAACGCCTCAAGAAGATTATTCTTATGCACAAAGGGATACAGGTGGTAAGAGAGAAATTACATTAGTAACTTGTCATTCAAACAATAAATATAGATTGATTTTGTGTGCAAGAGAACAATAAATATTAATCTTTTAGTATATTGTGTAGATAAAAGTTAAAATGAGAAATTATTCTAAAAACGAAGGTGGAGTAAAAAAGCATATATAAAGTGCCAGTAACTTCTAGCCATTCTGAAAGCAAGTTGTTTTGTTTTCATAGTAGTAACAATTTTTGAAAAATAAAATAAAATTTTAGTGATAAAATAGTTGACAAAAATATTAAAATGGGTTAAAATTATAAATGCATTTGTTAAAGGGTGCAGTGATGGTGGATGTAGCTCAGTTGGTTAGAGCGCTAGTTTGTGGCACTAGAGGCCGTGGGTTCGAGTCCCATCTTCCACCCCATTTTAAAATACATTGGGCTGTAGCCAAGCGGTAAGGCACCAGACTTTGACTCTGGCATGCGCTAGTTCGAATCTAGCCAGCCCAACCATAAAATAAATCGTAGAAACGTTGAAATATCAATGTTCTACGATTTTTATAATGCAATTTTAATGCAACTAGACTTTTATTCCAATATTTTCGAGATAGAAATTTAATTTATCATCTTCTTGTCCTTCAAAGAATTGCTAGAGTATTGGACGTAGAACTAGAAAAATTATATAAATTAGTGTTATAAAGTGCAGTTTTTACTGTGCTTTTTAATTTAAAATTTATTTTTGCATTTTCGTATAGGATTTTAGTATTTTCGTATAGTGTTTGCTATAACGAACACTTTTCGACATATTTTTAGTTTAGATAAAGATATGGAGGAATGTTTATGGAAGAAAATATTGTAGAGGAAATTGTAATAAAAGGAAATGATATAATAAGAATTTATTCTATAGAAGAATTTGACACATATTTCCCTAATAGAAAATATGTTAGTATGGAGGAATTAATAGAGGTAAGTTTAATGCAATTTTTAATGCAACGCCAAGATAAAGTTATATAAAATTATATAATATGATGAAAAAATAATAATATATAATATCTATAAAATGCTTATATTCAGCACTTTATAGCAGATGAAGGAAAATGAAGAAAAGACATAAAAATAAAAATATCAGAGCGGTGAAAAAAGTTAAAAATAGAAGAAAAAGAATTGCAACAAAATATCCAAAAGTTGCTAGACAATTCTTTGAAAGTAAACAAGAAAATGTTGAAATTATCAAATTAGAAGGTTCTGTCGAATTAGGACCAGTTGTAGGAATGACAGATGCAATAGTTGATATCGTTGAAACAGGAAGCACTTTAAAAGCAAACGGTTTAGAGATTATAGAAGAAATCTGTGATATAAGTACAAGGCTAATTGTTAATAGGGTTAGTATTAAATTTAAAAACAAAGAAATATATAAAATGGTTGATGATTTAGATAGAGCAATTAAATCTATTAAAGAATAAATTATTTTAATTTAAGGGAGGAATTTTGTTATGAAAGAAAAAGTTTTACCAAAAACATTACCAGGATTTATGGAGTTATTGTCAAATGAGCAAATACTATTTAATGAGATGATGGATAAAATAAGAAAATCATATGAAAGGTTTGGATTTTTACCATTAGATACACCTATTATAGAAGCATCAGAGGTGTTACTCGCAAAAGCAGGTGGGGAAACAGAAAAACAAATATATAGATTCAATAAGGGGGAATCAGATTTATCATTAAGATTTGATTTAACTGTACCATTAGCAAAATATGTAGCTGAGTATTATTCAGATTTGACTTTTCCATTTAGAAGATATCAAATTGGCAAAGTATATAGAGGCGAAAAAGCACAAAGAGGAAGGTATCGTGAATTTTATCAATGTGATATAGATATAATTGGAGAAGATGAATTAAGTTTAATAAATGATGCTGAAATGCCAAGTATAATTTATAATACTTTTAAAGAATTAGGGTTCGATGATTTTACAATAAGTATTAATAATAGAAAGATTTTAAATGGATTGTTTGAAGCGTTAGGACTTAACAATAAGTCAGTTGATATCTTAAGAATAATTGATAAAATTGACAAAATAGGAAAAGAAAATGTCGTAAAAGAAATTAAAGATTTAGGCGTTGAACAAGATAAGAGTGATACTATTATGAATTTTATAAGTATTACAGGAAATGTAGAAGAAATAATTAATTCGCTAAAAAATCTAAATATAGATAATGAATTATTTAATTTAGGTGTAAATGAATTAGAAGTAGTTGCATCAAATATTAATTTATTTGGAGTTCCAACTGAAAATTACAAAATAGATTTAACAATAGCTAGAGGACTTGACTATTATACAGGGACAGTTTATGAAACTTTTTTAAATAAATATAGACAATTAGGAAGTGTATGCTCTGGTGGAAGATATGACAACTTATCAAGTTATTATACATATAAAAAGATGCCAGGTGTTGGGATTTCAATTGGACTTACAAGATTGTTTTTCCAACTTACAGATAATAAAATAATAGAAGCAGGAAATAGATCAATTTCAAAAGTAATGATTATTTCTATGGTTGATGACTTCAATAAAAGCATTGAAGTTGCAACAGAATTAAGAGAAAATGGTATAAATACTCAAATATATACAGATAAAGCTAAAATAAAGAAACAATTTAATTATGCTAACAGACTAGGAATTCCATATGTAATTGTAATTGGAGAAAACGAAATTAATAATAATGTAGTTTCTCTAAAGAACATGATAAATGGAGAGCAGAAAACAGTAACTTTAGAAAATGCTATTAAAATAATAAAGGCGTAATTATAAGGGGAGGAAATGTTAATGGAACCAGATTTTAATAAAATGAAGTTAATACCTGCAATAGTTCAGGATTATAAAACAAAAGAAGTTTTAATGTTAGCATATGTAAATGAAGAAAGTTATAAACATATGTTAGAAAAGAAACAAACCTGTTTCTATTCAAGAAGTAGACAAGAATTATGGCATAAAGGAGAAACGTCAGGTGATTTTCAAAATATCAAAGGCATATATTTAGATTGTGATAAGGACACATTATTGATATATGTTGAACAACTTGGAAAAGGTGCTTGCCATACAGGCAGTTATTCATGTTTTTTCAATGAAGTAATGTGCTTTGAAGATGATAGTAACAGTATTATTGAAGAAGTGTATAGTCAAATAGAAGATAGAGATAAAAATCCAAAGGAAAATTCATATACAAATTATTTATTGGATGAAGGTATTGATAAAATATGTAAGAAAGTTGGAGAGGAAGCAACTGAAACAGTAATTGCTGCAAAAAACACTAACAAGGATGAACTTATAGGGGAAATTTCTGATTTGATATATCATGTGTTAGTTTTGATGTATAACAGAAATATTGGATTAGAAGATGTACAAAAGAAACTTTCAGAGCGACATAAAGTACAAGGAAACAAGAAAAAGAAGAATATCAAAGGGGATTATTAATGAAATGGAAAATAATAACTTTGTAAAATATAAGGATTTATTAACAATTAAAGAGTACAATGAAGAAACGAATAAAGAGGAATTTGTTTTTTTACCACTTGAACATGAACTTGTTGTTGGTATATATAAGAATAATAGAAATATGTTGGAATATAGCAGACACGTACCTGTTAGGAAAACTGTTTATGAGAAATTGCTTGAAGTAGCAAAAAAAGTGAAAATAATAAATAAAGATTACAAATTAGTGGTTGTATATGGATATAGAGATATGAAAAAACAGGTAGAATATTTTAATGAAATATATGAGAAATCTAAAGATAAATTTGATAATGAATTAGATTTACTTGAATATATTCATGAAAAAATTGTAGTTCCAGAGGTATCGGGGCACCCAACATGTGGAGTGCGTGGCAGTGCTTAATGTTAAATAACTCTGAAATTATTTCTACTGTAAGGATAGAATGGTTAAATGTTAGATAATTTATTTTTTATATCTAACTAAAATCTAACCAAAGTATAATTTTAATTAAATATAATAAAAATCTTGAAAAATTGTAAATAACTAAATCTAGTTTAGAAAAAATGCTAAGCTAGATTTTTAATTCTTAAAACTAAAAGCAGAAGAAATAGCTTCAGCAGATAGTAATTTGGAATTTATATCTAAATGAGCATATACATTAGCAGTAGTAGAAAAATCTGAATGACCAAGCCATTCTTGAATAGCTTTCATAGACACATTTCTTGCTAACAATAAACTAGCACAAGAATGTCTTAAATCGTGAAACCTAATATGTCTTAAACCACTATTTTTAAGTAAAAGTGGGAAATGCCTTGTAACATAATCAGGTTTTATAATAGAGCCATCAGGATTTAGACAAACATATTCTTCAAATTTAATATTGTAGCTTTTCTTAAATTTCCTTTTATAATATTTTTGTTGTTTTTTAGCATTTTCTAAAGCAACTATAATTTCATTAGTTAATGGCAAAGTTCTATGACTAGCCTTTGTTTTAGTTCTATCTTTGCCTAAAATTTTATACTTACCTTTTACTTTAATTTCTACAATAGTATGTTTAATAGTGATTGTTTTATTTTCAAAATCAATAGCAGACCACTTTAAACCTAAAACCTCACTTCGCCTTAATCCATAAAATGCAGTTAATAAAATAACTAAATGAAGTGGATCACTTTTAGATTTTTCAAAAAGTATATTCAACTCATTTTCAGAATAAAATGAGCCAACAAAAATATTTTTTTTAGGTCGTTTCACTTTGTCAGCAGGATTATTAACAATCAAATCATTTTTAAAAGCATAATCAAGAGACTTTCTAATAATTGCGTGATAACGAATAACGGTAGTAGGTTTTAATCCATCAGCTAATAAAATATCATAAAAATTTTGAATATGTATAGGCTCTAATTCTAATAATTTAATAGGATTTAAAGCAAAATAAGTTTTAATCCTAGAATTAATCATTTGTAAATGAGATGTATAAGTAGTTAATTCAAGATTACTTTTTACTTTTTCAATCCATAAGTTTAAGTAATCAAAATAGAGAATATTTTCATCATAATATTTGCGAGAGTCCATTATGTGCAATTTTTCTCTAAATAGCATATACTTCCTAGCCTGTTCATCATTTTCTTTTTTAATACGTTCTTGCAAATTAAATGATTTTTCAAATTGCTCTCGATATTCTTCTGCTTTTTGTAGAGCCTGTCTTTTATTACCACGAGCTACCTTAATTCCAGTTGATACCCACTTTTGTTTTCTTTTATTGTTATCATCTTTATAATTAATTACTGCTTGATATATATTATTTTTTTCATGTAAACTAACAGTTATATTTTGTTTTCGTAGGTTTTCTGTTATCTCTTGCATAAGAACTCCTTTCATTCATAACAGAATTAGATTTACCTACTATTTATAATATTGGAATTATAATAGCATAAATTTAGTCAAAAATCTAGTTATGAGCAATTTTTTTTAGTTAGATATAAAATTACATCTGTTTTAGCAATTTTGTATTGTCGACCAATTTTGATAGATTTAATAATATTATTTCTTAATAAGTCATATGCTAACTTTTTACTTATACCACCTAACATTAATTGTAGTTCTTTAACATTCACAACATCAGGATAATTTTTAAACATAGATTTATAGTATTTTTGAGAATTACTACACATTTTCATACCTCCAACAAGTAAAATATGTTATGAAAAAAGTATAACAAGTTAATTTGGAAAAGTATACTGCAGAATTTTGCAATGTTTTTGCAAAATTTTATGTTAAACAATAAAAAGTTTAGTTTGGTTTAGTTTAGTTTTTTTCTTTCTCTAACTCTATATCTAGTTCTAACTCTATCTCTCCGTAACAAAAACGTTACAGGTGCGTTACAATGTAACACCAAACCTTGTAATCCAGAAATAGCAATATTTTTTAAATTATAAAAAATCTATTTGCGTTACTATTTTGTTACAATGTAACGTTTTGGAAAATTTGAGAAAATAGAAAGAATAACATTATGAAACGTTAAAAAAGTATAAAATCATGTTACAAGTAATACGAAAGATATATTGAAAAATAGGAACAATGGTAGTATAATTGAAACACATTATAAGAAAAGAGGTAATTTGTTGAATAAAGAAAATGTTATAAAAAACAAAAATGAAGCAATAAAAATGATGACAGATTATTTAGACAATTGTTTAGCAATAGATGATAATTCTAATATAAAGAAAGTTAATCTGATTTCATATTGGCAAAAAGATTATATAAATTATATTAAAGATGAGAATAATTTTAATCCTACAAATTTAAAAACATATGAAAGAGGAGATATAATTAAAGTAAATTTAGGCTTTAATATCGGAAGTGAACTAGGAGGATTGCATTATTGTGTTGTAATAGATAAGAAAAATAATAGAAATTCACCTGTTGTTACTGTAATCCCGTTATCTTCTCAAAAAACAGATAAAATCAATAAAAATTCTATAATGTTAGGAAATGACATTTATAACAAGTTAGTAGAAAAATCAAACAAATTACTAGAAGATAGTAAAAAAGAGATTGAAGACAATAAAAATCAATTATTAATAGAAACGAAAAAACTAACAGAAAATAATGCAACATCAGATGAGATTTATTTGAAAACTACTGAATTAAACAATAATATAACAGAAGCATATAAAAAACTAGAACTTGCCGAAAAAATTAATAAAGAAGTTCAAAAAATGAAATATGGTAGTATTGCTATAATAAATCAAATTAGAGTAATTAGTAAGCAAAGAATTTATGATCCCAAAACAGAATTTGATATATTATCAGGAATAAAATTATCTAATGAAAATTTAAATCTAATAGATGACAAGATGAAAAAAATGTTCATAAAAAATTGAGTATTTATAGGTTTACAATAGATATGTCACAGTAAGTGAAAAAATAAAAAATGAGAAATACCAAAAATATGATAAAATGTTTTTAACCACAAAAACTTTTTATTGGAGGTATTTCTCATGAATAGTATAAC
>JAGATI010000101.1 GCA_017621295.1 Clostridia bacterium
ACTCTTATTTGATGATGTCTTCCTGTATGTAAATTAATTTTAAGTACAGATAAATTAATTTCTTCATTATATTTAATAACTTCATAATCAAGCTTTGCAAATTTAGAATTTTTAGTTCCTTCTTTTACAACTTTGCTCATATTGTTTCTTTCATTTTTTAACAGATAATCTTCTAATGTATCTTTATCTTTTTCTAATTTACCATCTACAATTACTAAATATGTTTTTTTAAATTCTTTAACTCTTACTTGCTCACTAAGTCTTCCTGCAGCTTTTGATGTCTTGGCAAATACCATCACTCCACCAACTGGTCTATCTAGTCTATGTATTAATCCTAAATATACATCACCTGGTTTATTATACTTTTCTTTTATGTATTCTTTTATTATAGATAGCATATCTTTATCACCTGTTTTATCACCTTGAGAAGGAACATTTACAGGCTTTTCTACTACTATAATATGATTATCTTCATATATTACATTTAAATTTTGCATTTTATAATACATTCCTTTTCCACTTTTTTTAATTACTTCTCCCATTTTCCATATATACCACATGGCAATATTAATTTAGAATTTGTCATAGGAAGTCCTATCTCTCCATTACTAAAAGTACCTTTATATTTTTGATTTATATTTATTCTTAATATATTCTCTAAAACCGTACTAGATATTCCTGTAGTATATGAGTTTATTAAGAAAAATAGTGGGTTATCAGATAATACTTTTGTACACAAGTTTACTAAATTGTATATATTTTCTTCAAATTGCCATACTTCGCCATTTGCACCTCTTCCGTAAGAAGGTGGGTCCATTATAATAGCATCATATTTATTTCCTCTTCTAATTTCTCTATTTACAAATTTAACTACATCATCAATAATATATCTTACCTTTCTATCTTGTAATCCCGATGATGTTACATTTTCTTTTGCCCAAGAAACCATACCTTTAGAACTATCTACATGACATACACTAGCTCCCGCTGATAAACAAGCAACTGTTGCTCCACCTGTATATGCAAATAAATTTAAAACCTTAATTTCTCTAGAAGAATTTTTTATTTTATCCATCATCCAGTCCCAGTTAACAGCTTGCTCTGGAAAAAGACCTGTATGTTTAAATCCCATAGGTTTTATATTAAAAGTTAAATTTTTATATTTAATCTGCCAAGATGTAGGAACCTTTTTATTATATTCCCATCTACCACCTCCAGTATTACTTCTAATATATTTTGCATTTACTTTATTCCATTTTTCTTTAAAAGACTTGTCCTTCCATATTATTTGTGGGTCTGGTCTAACTAGTACTACATCTTTCCATCTTTCTAATTTTTCACCATTTGCCATATCTAATATTTCATAATCTTTCCAATTATTTGCTATATTCATTATTCTCCCTCTCTTTTATACAAGTTTACTTAATAAACTTATAAAATTACTTATTAATACTATATCCCATACTATTAGAAAAGTACTTATTATTGTGATTATAGAAATGGTTTTATTTCTATTTATTATATTACGAAACTTATTAATTTTATTATTTTCTAATTCTAAACAGTCCTTTTATTCATTGTATTTTATACTAAATATTATATCTTTTGTGTGTTCCATAAAACTCCCCCTCTATTCATTTGTTAATATTAAATATATATTCACATCTTTAGAGTTTTATGAATAAAATCACATGTTATATTGTAACAAAAAATGCTATTTTTTTCAAGTAGCTAGCTCTCTTGTTTTATACACAAAAAGAACTAAGCGTTCGCTATCCACTTAGTTCCGTCATCAATTGACATCATACGATTAACTTAAGTTAATTATAGTATACTGTAGTTATTATTATATGTCAATTGGTTTTAAAATATTCTTTTTAGCAGCTTATTGTAAAAAAATACCATTAATCGATTTATTTCAATAATCCTTACAAAAGTATACTATATTGCCAAAATTTTATCATTTTTAATACATACTTTCATTTGAATTTAGATACTTATTATACTATAACAATTTTTCTTTTATCTTTTTAGCAAGTTCTAAATTTATTCCTTTTACTTTTGCTATTTCTTCCACTTCTGCCTGTTTTATTTTTTCTACACTACCAAAAGTTTTAAGTAAACTTGCCTTTTTCATTGTACCTATTCCAGAAATTTCATCTAATTCAGATTTTGTAAGCATACTATCTCTTAATTTTCTATGATATCCAATTGCAGTATCATGAACAGTATCTTGGAACATAGTTATTGTGTTCATTAATTTTTCAGACAATTCTAATTCTTTTCTTGTATCATCCATCAATGCTCTTGTTTGATGTTTATCATTTTTAACCATTCCGTAAATTGGTATTTTTAAATTTAATTTTTTTATCACTTCTTCTCCTGCTCTTATTTGTGTTATTCCACCATCTACAAATATTACATCTGGAAGTCTTCCAAAGCTACTTTTATCATTATCTATAGAATGTTTTAATCTTCTTTCTATTACTTCTTTCATACATGCTGGGTCATCTTGACCAAATACAGTTTTTATTTTAAATCTTTTAGACAATTTCTTTTTAATTATTCCATCTAGCATAACACACATTCCTGCAACCATATATGTTCCAGAAATATTTGAGATATCATAGCACTCAATTTTCCTTGGTACCTTTTCCATTTTTAAAACTTCTTTTAATTCATTTATTACACTATATCTATCCTTTTCTTTATTATCTAGTGTAATTTTAGCATTTTTTTCTGCCATTTCTGCAAGTCTTAATTTTTCTCCCTTTTTAGGAGTTTTTATCTCTACTTTTCTATCTATTCTACTTGTTAATAGATACTCTATTATATCTTTATCTTCTATTTCTTCTTTTAGCATAATCTTATTTGGTAAAACCTGTCTTGTAATATAAAATTGTTTAATAAAACTAGACAAAATTTCACTATCTGTCTCATCATTTAATCCTTCAAAGAAGAAGTGCTCTCTTCCTATCATTTTGCTTCCCCTTACAAAGAAAATTTCTATACACACTTCTAATTCATTTCTTGCAATTCCTATTACATCAATATCATTTTCAGATATATTAGAAACTTTTTGTCTTTCTGAAATTCGTTCTATTGCAATTTTTTTATCTCTTAAATATGCTGCTTTTTCGTATTCTTGTTTTGCTGATTCTTCCATCATTTGTGACTCTAATTGTTTAATTATTTTTTCTGTTTTACCTTCTAATATATCTATTATTTCATTTATTTGCTTTCTATATTCTTCTTTAGAAATATATCCCATACATGGAGCTTGGCATTTCTTTATATGATAATTTAAACATGGTCTATCTTTATATTTAAAGCTTTTGCATTGTCTTACTTTAAATTTTGTTTTTATAAAATCTACCATCTCTTTTGCAGATCCACTACTCGCATATGGTCCAAAATATTTAGCCCCATCATTTAAAATCCTTCTTGTTATATATATATCTGGATAATCAGATTTTACATTTATTTTAATATATGGATATGTTTTATCATCTTTTAAAAGTACATTAAATTTTGGCATATTTTTCTTTATTAAGTTACATTCCAAAATTAATGCTTCTGCTTCATTATCTGTAACAATATATTCAAAATGGTCTACTAAAGCAACCATGTTTTCTATTCTTTTTGTTTTATTATTCTTTCTAAAATATTGTCTTACTCTATTTCTTAAAGATATAGCCTTTCCAACATAAATAATTTTATCCTCTTTATCATGCATAATATATACACCTGGTTTATGTGGAAGTTTTTTTAATTCCGCTTCTATATCAAACATAATTATCCTCTTTCTATTATTTAATCTTTTTATATTATATCATTTGTACAATTTATTAACAATATAAATCTTTGCTCCAGTTCTTTATTCGTTACTGGTTAATAGGCTTTAATTTCTCAAGTAGGCTTTAGCTAGTCTTATATATTATAATAAAAAACAGTTCTGACCTTG
>JAGATI010000102.1 GCA_017621295.1 Clostridia bacterium
AGAAAGGGCGAGAGACATGTCTACACTCATTCTCGAAACGTTCCATCGAATATTTAGTCAAGAACCTGTCTTATAGGAAGTTTTTTACCCTTTGTAGCAGCAAATTTTGCTACTGTATGCCAATATATCTTACCAATTTCTATATCTTGTGTATATATAGCTTCAAGACTGCATCCAAGATCATCATATCCTTTTTGTTCAGCTTCAGTAAATTTAGATATGAATAAGCTATAAATCTCATTGTCATACATTTCATATGCTGCATCTACTATAGCCTTAAGCTTCTTATCTTTTTGACTATACATAGGAATTACCCACCCACTGGCATAGCCAACAAGATTATATTCCTTGGATTTTCCATCAACTTCAATTGTAACCTTAGACTTATGATTCAACACTTTCATCATCTCATCAAACATCTCATCAAAGTGATTTTCTAACCAGCTTAATAGCTCAAACCATATGAATTCATTCTTACCCATATATAATTTACTTTTGTTTGTTGTTTACTATATAGTCATTTACTGATATATTTTCAATATTTTTTCAGAATGTTCTTTAAAGTCATTAAAGTCTTTTGAATCAGTATCAAATTCAGAAAAGAATTCAAAATATGCTTTAATTACATTATATGCAAGCTTCTTATATTGCTTACAATTACAAGCTCTAAGAAACAAATTCCATCTCCTACCTGAGCAAGGTATCAATATTCTATCACCAGTATTTGGATTTACCCAAACATCACAATATTCTGTAAAGAAATTGTTTATTTGCTTATTTCTTATTCGTAGTTTCATATTATTTTTTAATGTTTTTTATTTGATTTATTTGTTCTTGCATTATCTGAGTATTCAATGTATGTATGTCATTCTCTATTTCATTGAGTTCTTTATAACATTTAGATATTAAATTTGTATATGTTTCAAGATTGCTTAATGTTAATGTCTTTTGTGACATAAGAGAATCTAATTGCATCCTCATAAGAAATAGCTTATTGTCAAAATAGTCATTCATAATATCTATTATACATTTATAAATTTTGATGAAAATGTATCATTTATCAATTCCATTTCAACCGTAAATACTTTGTCAATTATATCTATATATTTTTGTGGTATGCTCTTATAATATGCATATGCTAATGATGCAGTTATTGTACCTGCAGTATCTGTATCAAATCCTTGTTGTATTGCAAGCTTTATTGCACTTTCAAAATCTTTTGACTGTTCAAAACACTTAAAGCATAATGCAGTCATATTGTCTGCTCTAAGATACCAATTATAGTTTATTGCATCACCTTTGCTTTCAAAATATTCTATATAGTTGTCAAGTGTAAGATTTTTCCATTCCGGATATGCTTTATATGCTATATTTATAATATGTTCTTTATCTGCTCCCTTCTTAGCATCATATATAGCATAATTCAATGTCTTAGATGCAACTATGGCAATATCGGTATTATGTGTAAGCTTACATAGTTCTTCAGTAAGCTTATCTAATTCTTCTATAGATGAACTGTACCATGCAATAGGTGAGCATCTCATGACTGCACCATTACCCCAAGATTTATTGGCGTCATCAACAAGTCCCTTTATCCAGTTATAGAAATAGTTTCCATATCCAAGTGCAGGATATGTATTTATAAAACGTTTTATCCAATATTTCCAATTAAATGTATCTGTCATAATTGCTGATGCAACAGCAAATGTACAAACACTATTATCTGTCAAATGATTCTTCTTATATCCTTTGCAATATATCATATTGTCATCATTAAGTTCATCTATGGGAATCTTGCTCTTATATACACCTTCAAATGATGATCCACAAAAATCACCAATTGCTACAGCTTTCAATATATCTAATTTCATATGTATTATATTTTAATTAATTCTATATATTTAGATTGTATGGGAACATATGTAAAATATGACATATCATCATACATTGCATTGTCTTTATAAAAATCTATACCCTTAGGCAATTTTATCTTCAATACCACAATATCATTAGGCTTGTTAAATATCTTATTTTTGACCTCTGATATTCTATTATGTATATTATATAGATCTTTTATAGCTAAGACATATATCTTTCCTTTATAGTTTATGTTAGAATTTTGCTTATCTTTTAGATTTTTCTTTGTCTCATGTTCAGCATATTTTGGTCTAAGTCCTTTGTCTAATATCTTATTAGCAGTAATTCTATCTGTAAGATGAAACACTATACCATTGCAATCACCATATATGTAATCATTATAATTATCTTCTAATAATGGTTCATATATTGTATTATTTCCTATTATTGTATGCAATATATATTTATATGTATTTAATATTCTATTTAATTTGTCAATATCTATAGACTTATAGTCTTTAAATGTTATATATATTAGATTATTGTCGACATATGAATTTGATATATCTGCATCAAATTGTTTTCTTATATATTCTAATGTCTTATTAGCATTTACAGACTTTATATGTTCTGATATTATATATGATGCAGAATATTGTTCTTTTATAATGTCATCATATTCTTCAGGTATATTGTCTTCAAAATATATATTCAATGTATCAACTGTATTATTTATCAGGAATATTTGTTGAGGGTTGTCAAATAAGTTTTCTTGTATGCATTTTAATATAGATTTCATATTAGTCTTCAATAATTTTATATTTACATCCATTTAACTTACATGTAAATTTTATATCTTCTATTGTACCTTGTGAATATCCAGTAATGTTATTTGACTTAATGTCATATAATTCACATTCATATATTTTGTCTTTATATAAATTATTGAATTTGTCAACTTTTATAGAATATTTGGGATATTCATAATGATTGTCATAACATAAATATATATTAAATATCCAACAAAACGCTTTCAATATCTCAAACTGCATTATATTGTTATAATTATTATTTATATCATCATATGGAAGTTTTGATTCTTCAAAGTCAAACATAACAATGTTATCATATACAACATATCTATGTATAGTGTCTTCGTCAAACTTAAC
>JAGATI010000103.1 GCA_017621295.1 Clostridia bacterium
ATATACTCCTTTCTCATAAATTTGAGTATATCAAAGTGTTTATTTTACATCAAAAAAGTAACCAATTTTGGTAATTTTTATTTTCCCTTTTTTGGTTACTTTTATTTTATCATTTATAGGCGCGCGAACAAAGACGCGGACTTTAAAATGTCTTAAACAGAAACAATGTTAGAAAAGTCCGCTTTTGTTCTTATTAATTATAAAATTATGACTTAGTTTGTAGTAACAAGAAAAAAATTAATTTTTATATAGGAGGAATTTAGAGTGAAAGAATGGAAAAACAAAAGTAAAAATACAAATATAGAATCAAATATAATTGTAATAATACTAATTGGAACAATAATCGTATCATCAACAATAGGGTTATATGCATGGGCAAAATACAAATCAGCTATAAATGGAACTGCAACAGCACAAGTAGCAAAATGGAATTTTAATTTAAAATTAAAAGAAGGAAAAGAAGGGGCAATTGAAACCGAAGGTCCAATAGATATAGCAACAACAGAGTATAATCATATCGCAAATAATACAATTGCTCCAGGAACAAAAGGAGAATTTGAAATAATATTAGATACAACAGGAACAGAAGTAAGCTTAGTATATGAAGTAAAAATAGATATAACAAATTGTCCAAGAAATATGAGTTTTAAAAGAAAATACGTAGATGATGAAACAGGAGAAGTAGTTACAAAAGTATTATCAAGGGGAAATGGAGAAATAGAAGGAACTGAAAGAGTTTTAAAAATAAGTAGATATCTTCCAGCCAAAAAAACAAACTATGCGGGAAGAAGTCATACAGAAACAATAATGTGGGATTGACCATATGAACTAACAGAAGAAGGGGCAACGGAAGAGGAAAAAGCGGAATATAATGCAAGAGATAAAGCAATCCAAGGGGAAACAATACAAATGTCAATAACAGCAACAGCTACTCAAACAATGGAAAATTCTAAAGAATCACTATTAAGCCAAGTAAATGCAGATAATTATGGAGATAGCGTAGATTATTCTATAACATTAAATGAAGGCAAAGAAAACGAGGTAACACTAGATAATTGGAAGATATTCTCAAAAGATGAAAATAATGTATATATTATATATGGAGATTATTTGCCCAATATAGCAGTAATAGCATCAAATCTATCTATAAGTAATCAAAGAAAATATGCTATATATTCTTCAACAAGTAGCGAAGAATTACTTAAAGGATTGGTACAAACAAGTAATTGGGAACACTTGTTAACACAAGGACTAAAAGCAAAGAATGTAACGGCGATAGGAACACCCACATTAGAGCAATATGTAGGAAGTTGGAATGAGAAGTATCCAAATGATAAGCTTTATACAAAAAAGAATAGTACAGAACAATATTTTATAGGATTACAAGTTGGTTCTGAAGCAACTGAAATAAACATGTCAGGCGCACAAGGCTACAATGATACATTATACTATCCACATAAAAAAAGTCTTAATTTTGTAGAGGGCTACTGGTTATCTTCGTTTTCTGGTTATACCTCTATAGCTCTGATGTCTGTATGCTATAATGGTTTTGTGAATTTTGGATACTATTACTATCAGTCTAGGCGGAGTGCGTCCTGTAATTTCTCTACCATCTAGTGTTCTGGGTGAATTTGACAAGGCAAATGGAATATGGGTAATAGAGTAAAAGTAGGTATGATATTATTTGTTTAGTTAATATTGTATATTTTAGAAATTTTACAATATTGTCAAAGAAAATTTGTTTTGGAAGATAAATCTAAATATCATTTTAATCTATAAAAAACAATACTTTATAAATTCTATAAATAGAGCGAATCAAATACACTAAAAAATAATTATAAAAAGTAAAAAGATTTCTTTTTTGGAAGTCTTTTTCTTTTTATAAAATTTCCAGATGAATGTTTTAAAATTTTAAACACATTCATTAAATTAGCAGCCATCTAACCAACAACATAAAATGATAAAAAAATTCTTTTCTTATGTAAATTTTTTGTGGAAAAAAAAATTTGTTTGTGATAAAATGTGAATGAATTTTTATACGTATAGGAGGAGACTTTAAATTGGCAAAAGCAAAAAAGGGGAGAAAAAAACAAAAGAAGATTAATTTAGATGTGGCAGTAGTAATAATGATAGTTATTAGTATACTATTAGCAGTACTTATATATACAGAATCACGGATATATAGGAGAACACTTAAGTCCAATGCTTGGAGGAATATTTGGATTTATTAAATATGTTATTCCAATAGGGACTTTTGCAATTAGTATATATTTAGCATATGATGATAAAGATTATGTAACATCGAAATTAATACAATATGGAATTGTAATATTGTGTATATGTGCAGTAATGAGTATTTATCAGATATCGATAGGCAGTATAGATGTAGAACAAGAACTTGGTAATGTTTTAAATAGCGCATATTCTTTAGGCGAAAAAAATGCAGGTGGAGGAGTTATAGGAACTTTAGTTGCAATTCCATTTATAAAAATGTTTGGAATGCTTGGAACTGTTATATTAGCATTAGGAATAACTGTTGTGTTTGTAGTATTTATATTTGGATTTAAACCAACAGAATTTATCTCTAGCTTCTTATATGATATGCAAGAAAAGAAAAATGAAAAAAAAGAAGAGAGAGTATCAAGAGAGGCTAATATAGAAGATAGAGTACAAAGTGTAGAAGATAGAAAAAATCGAAAAAGAAATAAAATATATAATGTAGAAGAAGATATAGATATACCAGTAAAAGAAACAAGAGAAACTAAAAAAGAAAGAAAGTTAAGAGAAGCTGAAGAAAAGAGAAGACAAGCTTTAGAAGTAGATCAGTTAACAATTAATAATATAGAAGAAGTAAATGATAATCAAGGTGGATGGGCTAATAAGTTTAAACATAATAAAGATGATATTGTACCTTTAGGAATGGAATCTTCACCAAAACAAGCTCCAGATTTTATAGAAGAAAATCTATTTAAAAAAGAACAAGAAAAGAAAGAAGAAAAAGTAAAAGAAGTATTACAATTGGAGCACACTTTAACTGTAGAAGATGAACATTATGAATTTCCTCCAATTACATTATTAAGTGAAGGAGAGAAAAAGGGAATAAAAGGTGGAAAAAAAGCTGTTACAGATACTGCATCAAGACTTCAAAAAACTTTATATAGCTTTGGAGTTTCTGCAAAAGTAGAAAATGTATCTGTTGGACCTGCTATTACAAGATATGAATTAAAACCAGCAGAAGGTGTTAGAGTTAGTAAAATTGCAAACTTAGCAGATGATATAGCTCTTAATTTAGCAGCAGAAACAATTCGTATAGAAGCTCCAATTCCTGGAAAACAAGCAGTAGGAATAGAGGTTCCAAATAAAGAAAATGAAATAGTACATTTAAGAGATATTATAGATACTGAGGAATTTTACGGACATAAATCAAAACTTGCTTTTGCACTTGGAAAAGATGTTGGAGGACAAGAAGTAGTAACAGATATTGCAAAAATGCCCCATGTATTAATTGCAGGTTCTACAGGTTCTGGTAAAAGTGTGTGTATAAATACATTAATCTCTAGTATAATTTATAAAGCAAAACCAAGTGAAGTAAAACTTGTTATGGTTGATCCAAAAGTAGTAGAACTTTCAGTATATAATGGAATACCGCATTTATTAATTCCAGTAGTAACAGATCCTAAAAAGGCAGCAGGTGCTTTAACATGGGCTGTTCAAGAAATGGTTAATAGATATAGTTTATTTGCAGAGAAAAATGTTAGAGATATAAAAGGCTATAACGAAGCTGTCTCTAAAGAAGGCGGAGCAGAAAAGCTTCCACAAATAGTTATAATTATAGATGAGCTTGCAGATTTAATGATGGTTTCACCAAAAGATGTAGAAGATGCTATATGTAGACTTGCACAAATGGCAAGAGCAGCTCGGAATGCATTTGGTAATTGCAACACAAAGACCTTCTGTAGATGTAATTACAGGTATTATTAAAGCAAATATACCTTCAAGAATTGCATTTGCAGTATCATCACAAGTAGATTCAAGAACAATACTTGATATGGTTGGTGCAGAAAAACTTTTAGGTAAAGGTGATATGTTATTTTATCCATCAGGTGCGGCAAAACCTGTAAGAGTTCAAGGTGCTTTTGTATCAGATAAAGAAGTAGAGAAAATAGTTGGCTTTGTAAAAGAAAATGGAGAAGCTTCATATAGCGATGATATTTTAGATAAAATTGAAAATGCAAATAGTACAGATAAGGAAACTATAGAACAAGATTCAGATGATGATTCAGATCCATTTTTAATGGAGGCGATAGATACAGTTGTTGAAACAGGTCAAGCATCTACATCTTTTATACAAAGAAGATTTAAAGTTGGATATGCAAGAGCAGGAAGAATAATTGACCAAATGGAAGAAAGAGGTATTATTTCTGGATATCAAGGAAGTAAACCAAGAGAGGTACTAATGACTAAAGAGCGTTGGGAGGAACTAAAAATGCAAAGTGCAGAATAAAAGAAGTTCTTTAATCCAAGCGGAATAGGAGAGTTATATTTTGAAAAAGAAAAAAATATTATCTAAATTAAATTTGAATATGAAAGATTATAATATAGAATTAGAGGAGATTTTAGACAAAAAAAATTTTAATATGGAGGTTCAAAATCTCCTTTTAAGCATATTTTATAAAATAGAAAATTTTTATTCAGATTATAAACAAGTAAAAAGGCAAGTACCAAATAGAGATGATTTCATACAAGACCTATTAAAAATAATTTCTAATAACTGTAAAAAAATAGAAGTTATTAAGCCTACAGGAGTAAAAAAACAAGAAAAGTATGGAGTGAATTTAAATAAGGGAATTATAGAAACCTTTCCTAATGAATTAATACTTATATATGCTTTATATAAAATAGAACAAATAAAAAAAATAGAAGAAAAGGCTTTAATAGATAATGCAGTAATAGATGTATTAAACGAAGGAAAAACTCTTAATTGCTCAGAATTAATAAGAGATTTTAATGGTTGGTCTTGGACTACTATGTTAGATAAATTAGATTTTATTCAATAT
>JAGATI010000104.1 GCA_017621295.1 Clostridia bacterium
AAATATGTTTAACTGTTTACTTAATGATGAACTTTTACTAGAAGTAATCGGAAATATTACAAAATTATGTTAAATTGTAATATTTGATGAAATTACCCTGAGAAAAATTTAGTTATTATTGATAATTATTATTTTATATGTTAATATATCAATTAGAAAGATAATAAGAAATAGAGTAAATATATGAGAATAGGTATAGACATAGATAATTGCATATCTAATTTTGATGATACATTATTAAAAGAATATTTAAAACATGATAAAGAATTAAGAAATACAGGAATTATAAATGAGAATCCAGAATATTTGCGAAAAGGAATGTTTGATTGGACAGAGGAAGAAGAAAGAAATTTCTATAATGCAAATATTGAAAATTTTGCAAAAAAGTTAAAGCCATTGGAAGATTCATCTTATTACATTAAAAAATTGAAAGAAGATGGACACGAAATATATATTATAACTGGAAGAAATAATGGAGAATATACAAATCCTAATGAATTAACAAAAGAATGGCTAAATAAATATGATATTGTTTATGATAAACTAATATTTACAAATGCTTATGACAAGCATGCAAAAACAGAAATCTGTTTAGAAAATAATATAGATTTAATGATTGAAGATAGCACAAGAATAAGTTTTGATTTAATAAATAGTGGCATTAAAGTGTATACAATGAATACAAGGTATAATCAAAAAGAGCAAACAGTAGATAGAGTTTCAAAATGGAAAGAAATATATGAAGGAATATCTAAATTGAATAAAAGAGAAGATAATAAGAAAGTAAATGTTATTTTAGATACAGATATATATAATGAATGTGATGATCAGTTTGCATTATCTTATTTATTAAAATCACAAGATAAATGTAATATTGAAGCTATTACAGTAGCACCATATCATCATGATAATAATATATCAATAGAAGAAGGGACAGACAAAAGTTATGATGAAATTATCAAAATATGTAATTGGTTAAATTTTGACTGGGATAACAAAGTATTTAAGGGTTCAACAGACTATGTAGCAAATGACTATAATGAGAAAAATGATGCAGTAAATAAGATTATCGAAATTGCAAATAAGAATGATAAAACCTATATTTTAGCAATAGGAGCAATAACAAATGTAGCTATTGCTATAAAGGAAGAGCCTAAAATAATTGATAAGATTGAAGTCATTTGGCTTGGAGGGAATAGCTTTTTAAGTAAAGATAATAAAGAATTTAATTTTAAGTAAGATGTACAAGCAGTAAGAACTGTTTTTGAGTCAAAAGTAAAATTAACTATTATACCTTGTAAAAATGTAGCATCAAATTTAAGAACATCAATATATGAACTAGAGCATTTCTTAAAAGGAAAAAGTGAATTATGCGACTATTTATGCCAAAGATTTTATAATGATGGTGTACATGGTATTCAAGAAAGAAGAGTTATTTGGGATATTAGTGTTATAGCATATATGATTAATAAAGAATGGTTTGATACAGAAGAAATTAGTTGTCCTAATATTAAAGATAATACATCTTATGAACTAACAGAAAATAATCATAAAATAACAGTAGTTAATTATTTGAATGCCAACAAAATATACAAAGATTTGTTTAAGAAATTGGGAGATGAAAATGAGATTAGATAATATAAATTTAAATAATATTAAAGTTGCTATCTTTGATTTTGATGAGACATTAGCAATTCATAAGGATAAAGATTTTACAAAACATCGTAGTGAAAGTGAAGAAAGTTTTTCAAATTGGTATTATAATGCATACAAGAATCCAAACATTTTGTATGAAGAAATAGAGCCTTGTACGAAATCAGAATTATTATACAAATTTATTAATAATTTAAGAAATAAGAAAATTAAAATGTATTGTTTATCTGGAATGAAATTTTCATTTCATTTAAAAGCCAAACAAGCATTTATAGATAAATATTATGGTAATGATATTGAAGTTATATCAACAACATCACAAGAATTAAAATTAAAAGGTGTAAAAATTATTGCAAAGATTAATAATTGTGAATTAAATGAGATATTGTTTATAGATGATAACACAGATGTTATCATTCTATTGGAGAAAAACGGAGTAAAGTCATTACTTGTAAATGATATAGAATTGTAGGTGAAAGGCATGAAATTAATAAAAGAACTAGCATTAAAAATGATAGAAGAATATAGAGGAAAAACAAAAAGTGATAGATGGATAGACCATTGTATTTGTGTAGGAGATACAGCAGGAAAAATTGCTAAAGCTTTAACTGAAAAAGGGTATAATATAGATATTGATAAAACAATAACACTAGGATATTTGCATGATATTGGAAAATATACTGGAGAATCTCATGGACATGAGATAAGTGGATATAACTATTTAAAAGATAAAGGATATGATGAAGAATATTGCAATATATGTATAACACATTCATATTTGAATAATGACATTATTTGCACAGCTGGAGGAGTTCCAAATCCACAAGACAAACCTTATATAGCAGAGTTTGTAAAAACACATGAATACACAATAGAAGAAAAATTAATAAACTTATGTGATTTAATGTGTGCACAAGGAGGAAAAGTATTTACAATAGATAAAAGGTTAATTGATATTGTGATTAGAAGAGGGGCTTATTCAAATACTCAATATCATATAAAAGAAACATATAAATTAAAAGAATATTTTGATGATATATTTCTTGCAAACTATTGCTATAACTACATTTGAAACGGAAATAAGTAACTTTTTTGCGACAGATTTTTCGAATACTTCCTACATTAGTATCTGTAAATATAAAACTAATAATAAAGCAATGTAAATTAGTTTGTAAAAAATAAAGAAATAAATAGATAAATTTAATTAAGAATAATAATTCAAGATAAATAGAATTATTTTTAGAATAAAACATAGGCGAATTTTATTTTATATAGAAGAGTATTCTTAAAAATTAATCCTTGTGATAAAATGTAGAAGAAATAAATAACAATTGTAATAATAAATAGAAAATAATAGAGAATAATTGGAGATAAAAGTGAATAATAATGATGATATATATATGAAAGATAATATAATAGAATTTGAAACAATAGGAGGAAATCAATGATTAATATTAAAGAAGTTGAAATCAATGAAGCAATAAAAGTACACAAAAATGTTATGGAATTTAGTGATACAGAGCCAAAAGTAGAATATTTTGAAAACAGATATAAAAATAAAGATAAATTAATTATAGTTGCTTATTATAATAATATACCTATTGGATACATTATAGGGTATGATAAGTTTGAAGATGGAGCAAGTTTCTATTGTTGGATGGCAGGAGTTGATAATAATTATAGAAGAATGGGAGCATTAAAAGCATTAATGGATTATCAGATTAAATGGGCTACTAATAAAGGATATAAAAAATTAAAAATAAAAACAAGAAATTGTAGGCGTGAAATGTTAAGCTTTTTAGTAAAAGAAGGTTTTTATTTTACAAGTATAGAGACAGCAGAAGAAATTCAAAATAATAGAATAAATTTGGAAAAAATTATATAATATATAAGAGCAGATATATTTTAATATCTGCTCTTCAAAAAATTAATTTAATTTTTTTCCTTATTTTTCTTCTCTAATAATACATTTATTAATCCACAACATTCTTTTCCTTCATAACAAACTAAGTCAGTTATACATGTTGGACCAAGACCTTTTCCAAGCAGTGGAGAAACCATAGCTACTTGTTTAGCGATTTCTTTAGCAATTTCTCTTATTTGCCATTGTGCTTTGTTACAACAACGTAAATGTAAAATCCATTGTAATGTACGACCATTCATAGTTGTAACAACATTTAACATTTGACAACCTAAATAAAAATAAATTAAATCTTCATCTGCTACATTCATATTTTTAAATTCTTCAAATACCTTTATATTTTCTTTATGGCTGTCTAGAAAAACTTTTTCTAGATTACTTTTTGCTCGTATTGTTGCTGGTACAACAATATTTTCAAAATTCCAAAGAGGTAAAAATTCTGGAATAAGAAGAGAATGCATTCTATGACGTGTTAAATGAGTAAGTATTGATAGTGAAATTGGTATTTGAAATGTAAAATTAACTTGTTCAAGTTCGCGTTTTTCTTCTTTGTGTAAAATAATATCCATGCATTTTGCTTTATAATTTGGGTCTTTTTTCTCAGAATTTAGCAATAATTCGTTTGCTTCAATTTCTGAGCATTGATAATGATACATAATAGAACTTTTTAAAATAACATCATCAGGATTTGGGGTATGACTAATTAAAGTAGGTTTATTAGCAATTTTTATTTCTGGTCTTTTTGAAATACTCTCCATATATTCAAAAGGATCATTTAAAGAGATATTATGAGATTCAATACTATTTTCTAAATATGGAACATGAATCTTAATAATTGAAAGTAATTGCTCGCCAAACTCTTTTAATTCAGAAATTTTGCTTAAAGGACCATATAGGAAAGAAACTACCATTTTTTCAAGTTCTCTAGCATTTAAGCCCATAATAATATTACTATGGAATGAATAAGGCAAAATAAAGCGAGCATCTTCAACGTTTATTCCATTATCTACTAAGTCTCCATATGTATTAAATAAATACTTCATATGAGAAATATATTTTTCTTTTAACTCTTCATTTTTTGGATGTAAACTTAAATCTTTATTACGAAATTCAGGAACATAGAATCCAGCTGTTCTAAAATCAACTTCTCTTCTAGATTTTATTGTGAAAGAAGTTAGTCTATTTCCGATAATTGTTTGCTCGATAATAGGAGTAACATCACAAATTGCAAATACTAAATAATCGTGTTCAATAATTGATTTGTGTCCCATACCTATAATTCTTTTAATTAAATTTAAATTTTTTTCGTAATTATTGCAACTTTCTAAAACTTCAAAAACATTACCAGGAAATCTAGATAACTTTCCTGCAGTTGCAACTTTTTGTATACGTGTTTCTAATTCGTTTTTTTCATATCCACCAATTAATTCTATTTTCATTTTTTTCATCCTTTCACAACTATATTAAAAACGTAAGTAACTAAAAAGTATATATCATAAATAAAAAAAAAATTCAATTGTATATAAATAAAATTTATTAAAAATTTGTTACATAGTTACCAGTCAGCCTAAATACACAGGCTACAGACTAATTTTATGTGTGACTTTAAAATTAATGTTGAATAGTAACATTACACATAGTTACTGATTAGCATTATTTAGCTATAGATACACTATCTCACGGAAACTTGGCACGAAATTTATATTTAATGCTGACTAATAATGTTACATAATATTTCCATTGAATAGCGTAAATTAATTTTGTATAATTAATTAAAGGAGTGAAACCTATGAGGATATTCAAATGTTATGGTAAAAAACTACTTTTAAAAGAGTTAAAGGGTAGCTATAATTTTTTTATAAAAGAAGCTAATGTAAAAAAAGATAGTAAAGGATATGGTTTAATAAAAGATAAGACAGAACTTGCAGATGATGTTTCTAGTATTGCTTCTGTGGGATATGGACTTTCAGCATTAATTATAGGAGTAGAACGTAATTGGATTAGTTATAAAAAAGCATATGATAGAGCAAGTAGAACATTAGATACGTTTATTCAAAATGTAGAAGGTAAAAACGGATTTTTTTATCACTTTATTGATATTAATACTGGGAAGCGAGTGTGCAACTGTGAAATTTCTATTATAGATACAGCTATTTTTATTTGTGGAGCTATAACAGTAGGAGAATATTTTGGCGGAGCTATAAAAGAAAAAGCAGAGTTTTTATATAAAAAAATAAATTGGAGATGGTATACAAACTCAGAAACTAATCAATTTTATATGGGATATTCAGATGAAAAAGGCTTTTGGGGTGCATGGGATATGTATGCAGAACAGTTAATGCAATATATTTTAGGAGTTGCTTCTCCAACATTTTCTGTGAGTAGCGATATGTATAATAACTTTAGTAAAGACAAAAAGGATTATAAAGAAATAAAAGATATCATATATACATATTGGGGAACTTTATTTACATATCAGTTTTCACATGGATGGATAGACTTTAGAAATAAAGAAGATTTAGAGGGGATTGATTGGTTTGAAAATTCTATAAAAGCTACTAAAGCAAATAGAGCATTTTGTGTAGATAATAAAAACAAATTTAAAACATTTGGAGAGAATTCATGGGGATTAACAGCGTGTGTTGGGCCTAATGGTTATTCTGGAAGATATGGTGCTGAGCCTTGTGAAAATAAGAATAATGATGGAACAGTTACACCATGTGGAGCTATTGGGTCTATTGTATTTACACCAGAAGAATCTATAAAAGCAATGGAGTATTATTATAATAATTTTCCTAAATTATGGTGCAAATATGGTTTTAAAGATGCTTATAATTTAGAGGCAGAAAAAGAATGGTATTCTATAGAATGTATAGGAATTGATAAGGGAATATCAATGATAATGATTGAGAATTATTTAACTGGTCTTATTTGGAAGTATTTTATGAAAAATAAATATGTAAAAAAAGGTTTAGATTTATTACAAATAAACAATAAAAAAGAACTTTTATATAATAGAAAAAAGTAGAGAATAACTCTACTTTCAAAATTAGTCTTTTAAAGGAATACCATTTGCGTCTGTTTGAATATTACCACAAAGAATCATGATACCTTCAACAAGTCCCCAAATTTCAACAGCTACTGTAGCTATACCACAAGTAATTAATCCACCTACAAGTGAAACTAATAATTGTACAACAGCTTTAGTAGTAAATCCTAAATAAAAGTTATGTACACCAAAAGTACCTAAGAATATACCAAGTAAACCAGCAACAAGTTTAGATTTTGCTTGTGGATTTGTATTTGCTTGATTATTATTAATAACAGTTGCATTTTGTGCATTTGTATTTGTAGTATTTTGATTTACATTTTGTGCTCCAGAATTAGCTTCAGAAGTTGTTTCTGAATTAACTGTATTTGTTGCTTTTGCAGCACATTCGTCACATAATTCTTGTCCATCTGGAATTTCTTTACCACACATTTTGCAGAACATTGTTTTCTCCCCTTTCTAAATAGTATAAATATATTATACATTATTCTACATGTTTTTCAAGTATATTCTAAAATTTGTTTATTGATTCTAAAATTTGTTTATTGATTTGTATCTTTAAACTAAATATATGCAGTGTATTAGTAAAAAATTCATAGTAACCTAGAACTTTTTATTGTAATATTAGCAAAAAGATGATAGAATTTAGAATGTTAAAACAAATATATTAGAAAAAAGAGAGGGTGAGCTTTTTGGACATAAAAGAAATATATAATGAATTAGTAAAAAAAATACCACCATCTAATATAAAAGTAGAAGAAGAAATGAAGAAATATACGTCATTTAAAATTGGAGGAGTAGCAGATATATTAATATTTGCAAAAAGTATAGATGATATAAGAAATGTTTTAGAAGTAGTAAAGAAAAATAAAATACCACTAACTATAATAGGTAATGGCACAAATTTATTAGTTAAAGATAACGGAATAAGAGGAATTGTTTTAAAAGTAGATTTGCAGGAAATTGATATACAAAAAGATAAACAAGATGTAGAAATGCAGTTACAATATGACAAAGTAGCAGAAGAAGAGGAAGAATACAAATATAATCAGGATGTAATAATAAACCTTGGTGCAGGTGTTAAATTAGGAATGCTTGCTCGGAATTTTATTAAAAGAAGAGATAGAAGGATTTGAATTTGCATCAGGTATTCCTGGAACTATTGGTGGTGCAATAAGAATGAACGCAGGTGCTCATGGTAAAGAGTTTAAAGATATAGTAGTAGAAACAACATATATAGATTACAATGGTAATTTACATACAATTAGTAATAATGAGCATATGTTTTCATATAGACACAGTAGATTTTTTGAAGATAAAAATATAATAATATCTTCAAAAATAAAATTAAGATATGGAAATAAACAAATTATAAAAGCAAAAATGCAAGAATATTTAAACTATAGAAAAGAAAAACAACCGTTTAGTATGCCAAGTGCTGGTAGCACTTTTAAAAGAGGAGATGATTTTATTACTGCAAAACTAATAGATGATTGTGGTTTGAAAGGATTTTCTATTGGAGATGCAGAAGTTTCTAATAAACATGCGGGATTTATAGTAAACAAAGGAAAAGCAACAGCAGAAGATGTTTTAAAACTAGTAGAACATGTAAAGAAAACTGTATATGAAAAAACTAGTAAAAATATCGAGTTAGAAATAGAAGTTATAGGTTATTAAATAAAAAGAAAGGTTTGAGAATATAAATGAATGGCTTTTTTAAATGGTTTAAATCGAGCGCAAAAATGAAGAGATGGATATTTTTAATATTAGTAGGAGTAGTGTTTTTATTATTTGCTATTTCAAATATATTAGTAATAAAAGAACTTGACTTTAATAAAGTAGGAAAAATTATTATTAGCTTTATTATAGGATTTGTATCTATAGTAATAGGAATAGTATATATTCAAAAAAGAACATTAGAATTATTAATAGAAAATACAGATGCTAGAAAAAGAGTAGATGTAAAATCATTAATATTTAATAAAAAAGTATATAATCAAGGACCTAAAATAGTTGTTTTAGGAGGCGGTGCTGGATTAAATAACATATTAAAAGGATTAAAATATTATACAGATAATATTACTGCAATAGTTACTGTCTCAGATTATGGAGAAACTGTAAATGATTCAAGAAGGCTCTTAGCAACATTACCATTAGGAGATGTAAAAGAAAGTATAATTTCACTTGCAACTGATGAAGAAGCAATGAGAGGAATTATAGAATTAAAATTTGAAAGTGGAAGATTACAGTCTTTATCTTTTGGAGATATATTTTTACTTGCAATGAATGAGTATACAAAGGATTTTACTAAATCTATAGAAAAAACAAAAGATATTTTAAATATGACAGGAAAGGTTTTGCCAGTAACGTTAGAAGAAATAAAAGTATGTGCAGAATTAGAAGATGGAACAGTAATAGAAAATAAAAATAACATACCAGATATTGTAAACAGTAAAACAAGTAAAATATCAAGAGTTTTTATAAATCCACATAATTGTAAGCCAGCACCAGGAGTAATGGAAGCTATAATGGAGGCAGATGCTATTGTAATAGCACCAGGTAGTTTGTATACAAATATCATTCCAAATTTACTAGTAAAAGGTGTATCAAAAGCAATTAGAGATAGTAAAGCCTTTAAAATATATGTAAGTAATTTAATGACAGAGCCTGGTCAAACATATAATTATAGTTTATCTGATCATATTAATGCTATAAATAACCATGCAGGAGGAAAAGTAATTGATTATTGTATTTATGATACAGGAGAGATTGTTCCAGAATATATAAGAAAATATAATATGCAAGGATATGAGTTAATTGAACAAGATATTCAAAAAGTAAAAAATCAAGGAATTAAATTAATGCAAAGAAGTATTTCTTGTGTGCAAAGTGAATATATAAGACACGATTCAAAGCTAGTTGCACAAGCTATAATCGAACTTGTATGTGAAGATTTAAAGTTTAAAGATAAACAAAATGATTTAAAATATATGTTATTAAATGATAGATTAAAATCAAGTAAAAAACATAATAAAAGAATTCAAAGAAACAAAATTAAACAAACAAAAAAGAATCCACAAGGTAAAAGCAAGTTCTTTTCAAAATATCAAGATAGAATAGAATCTATTAAAGAAAGCGATATGAAATTAAAAGAAAAAGAAAGATTAAACAAAATACAAGAAAAATTAAGAAAAAGACCAGGGATAACTAAGGGGACTAAGAAAATAAATGCAAATAAAACTGAAAAGACAAATGAAATACAAATGCAAATGCCAAATAAAATAGATAAGTTAGATGAAAACGAAAGAAAAAAGATTATAGAAACAATAAATAAACTAAGAAGATAAAAAATGCTCAAAGATTGTTAAGAGTTGCCAAAAGGTGCCAACTTTTAACAATCTTTGGGTAGATGGAGGAGATAACAAATGAAGTATGGAAAAAGATACATGAATTTAGAAAAAGGATTAAAAAAGGAATGGATTATTACAAATGGAATAGGAGGATATGCAAGTTCCACAATAATTGGTAGTAATACAAGAAAATACCATGGGTTATTAATAGCACCTTTAACACCTCCTGCAAGAAGGTTTTTAGTTTTATCCAAAGTAGATGAATCAATAGAAATTGAAGGGAATAGTTATAATCTATATACAAATGTATGTGAAAATTATATTTCAGATGGTTATAAGTATGAACAAAATTTTGAAAAAGATATTATTCCAATATTTAATTATAAAGTAAGAGATACTAAAATAAAGAAAAGTATTTGTATGGAATATGGAAAAAATACTGTAACTATTCTTTATGAAATAAAAAATGGAGATTATAATTCTAAATTAACTTTAGCACCAATAATGAATTATAGAGATTTTCATACAATGAATACAAATCATAATTTTAATGTAATGCAAAGTTGTGATGAAACTAAGTTAAAAATATGTATAGATGGACATTCCGAATTTCCTGTATATATTAATGTATCAGAAGGAAAATATATAGAGCATTATAATGATAATTTTAAAAACATGTTTTATATAGAAGAAGAAAATAGACGATTTTATCCAAAAGAAGATCATTTAGTTCCAGGTAGATATGAAATTAGTTTGTTACCAAAAGAAAATAAGAAAATTACTTTTGTATGTTCTTTAGAAGAGAATATCGAAGAAATAAATGCAGAGGAAATAATAAAAAAAGAGAAAAAAAGAATAAATGAATTAGTAAATAAGTCGAATTTGATAGATGAAAATTCAGAGGTAACAGAAAAGCTAATAAAAGAGTATATTGTAGCATCAGATAATTTTATTGTATATAGACCAAGCTTTGGATTACATACAGTAATTGCAGGATACCCTTGGTTTTTAGATTGGGGAAGAGATACACTTATTTCATTTGAAGGGTTATTATTATTACCAAAAAGATTTGATATAGCTAAAGAAGTTTTATTAACAATGATTAGAGATGTTAAATATGGATTAGTGCCAAATGGATATTCTGGATATGATAATAGACCATTATATAATAGTGTTGACAGTTCATTGTTATTATTTGAACAAATAAAAAAATATATAAAGTATACTAATGATTATGAATTTATTAAGGATAATTTTTATGATATTTTAGTAAAAATTATTTATTCATATTCACAAGGAATAAATGTAGATAATAATAATATTTATTTAGATGAAGATTATTTAATAGTTTCTGGTACTAAAGATACACAAAATACATGGATGGATGCAAAGATTGGTAATTTTGCTGTTACACCTAGAAATGGGAAAGCAGTAGAAGTAAATAGTATGTGGTATAATGCATTAAAAATAATGGAAGAATTAACAAGTAAGCTTTTCGATAAAAAATTTGCAAAACAATATGGTGACATGGCAGAAAAATGTAAAGAATCATTTAATAAAAAGTTTTATAATAAAAAACAAAAATGTTTATATGATGTAATAGGAGATTCAAAAATTAGACCAAATCAATTATTTGCACTAAGCTTATCTTATCAGGTAATTGATACAGATTCAAAATTAGCATCAGATATTTTAAAAGTTACAACTGATAAACTTCTTAATAATTATGGATTAAAAACACTAGCAGAAGGAGAAGAAAATTATACAGATGTGTATGAAGGGGATAGTGTAAAAAGAGATATGAGCTATCATCAAGGAATAACATGGACATGGCTTTTAGGAGTATATAATGATGCATTTAAAAATATAATTAAAAATACAAAAACAAAAACTAAAAAGAGCAGATTAGAAAAAGAGTATAAAGAATTTACACAAAGTGTAACAAATACTTTTATCAAAGAAATGGAAGATGGTTATACTGTAGGAAGTATTCCAGAAATTTATGATTCTAAAAAGCCATATCTTCCTAAAGGTGCTTTTGCACAAGCTTGGAGTGTTGCAGAAGTATTTAGAATTATATTAAAAAGTTTATAAATATTAAATAAAACAAGAATATTTAAAATATAAAGTTTTATGTGTAAAAACTAAGATATATAGCTAAAAGTAAAATATATTTTTATTTATCAATTTGCGAATAAAGAAAGGAATCAGGAAAATATGTCAGTAGAAACAATAGAAAGAGATTTGAAAGCAGGAAAACTAAAAGGAGTATATCTATTATATGGAGATGAAATTTTTTTGTTAGAAAATTGCTTGAAAAAGATTAAAAGCAATTTTGGAGAATTGATAAATGGAATTAATTTTATAAAAGTAGATGAGTCTAATATAGAAAATATTGTATCAGATATAAGTACACCTGCATTTGGATATGAGAAAAAACTAATTATAGCAAGAGATACAGGGATTTTTAAGAAAGAAGCAAAGAAAAAGGAAGCAAAAAATACTGTAATACAAAAAAGAGTAAGTGAATATATAGAAGAAAATATAAAGATGATAAATGAAACTACAGTATTAGTTTTTATAGAAAAAGAAGCGGATAAAATAGATTTATATAAAACCATTGAAAAATATGGAGAGGTATGTAACTTTGAGAAATTAAAACCACTTCAAATTGCCAAAAGGTTAAAAGCTATTTGTAATAGCTATAAAGTAAATGTAGATGAAAATACATTAATGTATTTAATTGAAATTTGTGGGACTTCTATGCAAGATTTAATAAATGAGATAAGAAAACTTATTGAATATGCAGGGGAAAATGGAACAATAGATAAAAGTAGCGTAGATAAGCTTGCGATTAAACAAATTGATAGTGTTATATTTGATTTGACAGATGAGCTTGGAAGAAAAGATATTGCATCTGCAATGGAGACTTTAAAAGGTCTTATATATAATAAGGAACCAATACAAAAAATATTAATTACATTATATAATCATTTTAAAAAGTTGTATTTGCTTAAATTGGCTGTAAAATATGATAGAAATTTGGCGGAGAGTATGAAGCTTAAGCCAAATCAGATGTTTTTGGTGAATAAATATAAAAAACAAGCTGATTATTTTAAAGAGGAAGAATTGAAAGAAATAATACAAGGTTTAATTGATTTAGATGCGAATTATAAAAATGGATTAATTGATATAAATATAGGTTTAGAGTCAATATTATGCAGATATTGTAGTAAATAGTATTGTGTTATACATTAAAATTAGTATCATAAAAGATTTTAATGTAAACACATCAAAATTGTTTATATCTAAGCAGTTTAGAATACTCTTGCAATTTTTAAATATTAAACAGGGATGGAAAATAAACGTAAAATAACACTAAAAATTATTATAAATTCTTAGTGTTATTTTATGTTTATTTTTTTATTTAAATTAATCTAAATTTTCTAATATTTTTGGTAACATTTGTTTTTTTCTAGATACAACATTTTCTAGCATTGCAGTATGGTCATCTAAAGTAACACCATAAGCTTTTTCTACTATACCTGCATCATTACCTAATGTGATAATTTTAGAGTTTGAGTTTAAAATATCTGTTGCAGCAAAAACATATAAATCTAAGTTTTCATTTGCAATTTCATTATTAATAGCTGTTTCGAAATATGCCTTATTTTTAAATACATCGTCTAAATCAGCTGTATTAATTTGTGCTATTTTAAACTTTTTACCACCTTTTTCAAATAATTTGCTATCTATATTAATAACTTGTTCAGGAGTAAACTCACTAATATCTGTACCTGCTTTTAATAACTCTTTTCCATAAA
>JAGATI010000105.1 GCA_017621295.1 Clostridia bacterium
AGAAATTGAAAAAGAAGAAATAATAACTAAAATATTAGAAAAATTACAAACAAGTATAGAATCAAATGTGGAAATTCATTTGTATCAAGGTCTTCCAAAAGCAGATAAAATGGAATTAATAATACAAAAAACAATAGAACTTGGAATAAATTCAATAACACCTGTAGAGATGATAAGATGTGTAGTAAAATTAGATGAAAAAGATGCAAAAAAGAAAATAGAAAGATGGCAAAAAATTGCAGAGGTTGCATCAAAACAAAGTGGTAGAGATATAATACCAAAGATAAATAGCATAATAAAGTTAAAAGATATAGAAAAAATATTAGCAGATTATGACTTATTACTAGTAGCATATGAAAAAGAAGAAAACAATACTTTAAAACAAGAATTATTAAATTTAAAAGAGAAAATGAAAGAAAAAAGTAATCTAAATATTGCAATATTAATTGGACCAGAAGGTGGTATATCAGAAAGTGAGATTGAATATTTAAAACAAATAGAAACCAAAATTATTACTCTAGGAAAAAGAATATTAAGAACAGAAACTGTAGCACTTGCTATGACAAGTATAATATTATATGAACTTGAAAATAATTAAGGAGAAGGTTATGAATAGTGTAGATGAAAAAAAAGTTAATAGTGAAAAAAGTAAAGTATCTAAAGATAAAAGCACAACTAAAATACTAGATGCGATAAATGAAAATAAGATGCCAAAAGAAATAAAAGAAGCAAAAGAAGGTGGTACAACATCTAAATTAGCTAAATCTGAAACTACTAGTAAAAGTGTAAAAAAAGAGGAAACTACTAATAAAAAAGCAACTACTAAAAGAAAAACAAATGACTCAAAAAATAAAACATCTAGTAAAAAGAAAAGCAATAATGAGGAAGATATAAATAAAGATATTAAAACAAAAACTAAAAAAGATAGTAGCACTAAAAAAGAACTAGATAGTAATGTAAAGAAAAGAAATTCTAGTAATGAAAAGAAAAGTGCTAAAGATGCTAAAATAATTGATGCAAGTAGTATAGAAAAAGAAAGTACAAGTAATACAAAAAAAAGAAATACTAGAGGTATAAAAAAGGCAAGTGCTAGTAATGAAAGTAAAAACAATAATACTAATAAAAAGACTACTAGAACTACTAAGAATAAAAATGTAAGCAATATTAAAGAAGAAAAGACTAGCAATGTGAGTAAAGAAAAAGAATCGGATGAGACACAATTAAAAGAAACCAAAAGTAAATCTAATAAAAGTAATGTTACTAAGAAAAATACCAATAAAAGTAAAGATGTAAAAATAAAAGAGGAATTTAACAATACTAAAAAAGAAACAGAAAAAGTTGTACCTAAAAAGAAATCGAAAAAAATAGATGAAAGTAAAGAAGTAAAAACGAATTCTAAAAAGGCTAAAATAGACTCTAATAAATTAAATAAAAATTCTAAAATTGAAGAAAATAAAAATACTAATAAAGTACAATCACAAGAAAAAATAGAAACTATAAAAGATATAAAAGAAATAGGACAAGTATTAAGACAAGAAAGAAAAAAGAAATTACCAGAAGATGTGCAAAAAAAGATTGTATCTAAAACAATAACTAATATAATTGTTGGAAGTATTATAACACTATATCTTATATTTTTAATACTTGGATTTAAAAATATAGAGAAGGAAGTATTTATAACAGATTTAAAAGTATTTAGTATATCTATACTTGCTATTTCTATAATATTATTTGAAAATTCATATAAAAGAGAAAATAAATCAATTGCATTTTTTGGAATAGAAGTATTAATTTTAGCTATTATAAATATAGCATTAATGTATGTTGATATAATGAAAAGCGACTTTTTTATGATGACAACATTAACTATAACTATGGCATTTATTATATATTACATAATTAAATCTGTTATAATATTTGTAAAAATGAAAAAGTCATATTATAAACAAAATAGTGAGCTGAATGAAATTATAGAAGAAGAGGTATAGAATTTTATGAAAAGTATGACAGGTTTTGGAAGAGCAAAACAAATTATAAATGGAAGAGAATATAATATTGAAATTAAATCAGTTAATCATAAATATAATGATATAAATATAAAATTGCCAAGGAACATTAGTTACATTGAAGAAATGATAAGAAAACAAATTTCAAATAAAGTAGCAAGAGGAAAAATAGATGTGTATATTACTTTTAATAATTTTAGCATAGATGGAAAACTGGTTACAATTAATAAAGATTTAGCAAAATTATACATAAATCAGTTAAAAGAACTAGCAAACGATACAAAAATAAATGACAACATAGAAGTTATAGATATATGCAAATTCCCAGATATATTACAAATTCAAACAGATGAAGAAAACGAAGATTGCATAAAAGAAGAACTAAGTATGTGTTTAGAAGAAGCAATTAATAATTTAAATGATATGAAAACAAAAGAAGGAATAAAAATAAAAGAAGACTTAATTAAAAGAATGAATAAGGTAGATGTGATGGTTACTAACATTTTTGAGTTTTCTACTGGACTTATTGAGGAATATGTAGTAAAATTGAAAGAAAGAATACAAGATTTATTACATACTGACATAATAGATGAAACAAGAATTGCACAAGAAACTGTAATATATTCAGATAAATGTTCCATTGAAGAAGAGTTAACAAGACTTAAGAGTCATATAAAGCAATTTAGAGATTTAATGGAATTAGACTTAGCTATAGGAAAAAAATTAGATTTTATTATTCAAGAAATGAACAGAGAGACAAACACAATAGGTTCTAAGTCTGTAAAATTAGAAATAACTAATTTAGTAATAGATATTAAAACAGAATTAGAAAACATAAGGGAACAAATACAAAATATTGAGTAATATATGAAGGGATGTGTATGTTATGCAATTAATTAATATTGGGTTTGGAAATATTGTTTCTGCCAATAGAATTATTTCTATTGTTAGTCCAGAGTCAGCACCAATTAAAAGAATTGTTCAAGATGCAAAAGATAAAGGAATGGCAGTAGATGCAACATATGGTAGAAGAACAAGAGCAGTTATTATTATGGATTCAGGTCATGTAATACTTTCTGCAGTTCAACCAGAAACTGTTGCAGGAAGACTTGATAAAGATGATATAGTAGAAGAATAAATAAAATTTATTGTTTAATAAGTACTGTTTGATAAATTAAATTTGCCCATAAATGTATACAATCATTTTGGGCATTTGTATTTGATTTATACATTAATTAAATTAAAAATAATAAGAAAATAAAGGGAGGAATGTAAAAATGATGGTAAAACCAACTGTTGGAGAATTATTAACAAAGGTGGATAATCGTTTTAGACTAGTTATAGCAACATCTAAAAGAGCAAGACAAATAGCTACTGGAAGTGAAATATTAACAGATGCAGATGACGAAGCACCAGTTACTTTAGCAGCAGATGAAATAGCAGAAGGAAAAATAGAAGTAACAAATGAGTAATTGGCTATTTATAGAAAATTAAAAAATGTAAATTGTAGCAAGATAACAAATATGTAAAATAATGTGAAGTATATAAAATGAGGGATAAAATGAAAAAAAATATAATATCATTAGGTGGAGAATTAGCTAGCGGAAAAGGAACAACTTCTATAATATTAGCAGAAGATTTAAATTATGGAATTTATAGAAATGGAGAATATTTTAGAAAATTAGCTAAAGAAATGAATATGGATGTAACAACTTTTAATGAATATGTAAAAGAGCATCCAGAAATAGATATGGATATAGAAAAAAGTGCATCAGAATATGCAAAAACACATGATAATTTTATTATTGACGCAAGACTTGGATTTTATGCTGTTCCAGAATCTTTTAAGGTATATTTAACTGTAGATATAAATGAGGCAGCAAAAAGAGCTTTTAACGATCCAAATAGAAAAAATACAGAAAATCTAGGTTCTATAGAAGAACAAAAAGAAGATATAATGAAAAGATATAAAATCGAAAATGAAAGATATTGGAATTTATATCATGTAAGAAAAGAAGATTTATCTAATTATGATTTAGTTATAGACACGACAAATTTAACACCAAAAGAAACGGCTGAAAAAATAAAAGAAGAATATATTAAATGGCAAAAAAAATAGCAAGAAACATTTATTCTTGCTATTTTTCTTGTTATATAGTAATATATGAAACGAAAGATTATAGTCAGGAGAAAATTTATGATTGCAGAAATAATAATAAATAGTAACGTAAAAAATCTAAACAAAACTTTCGATTATAATATTCCATATGAATTGCAAGATAAAGTAAAAATAGGTTCAAGAGTATTTGTTAGATTCGGGAATATAAAAAAGTTAGAAGATGGCTTTGTTATAGGTATTAAACAAAATTCCGAATATAAAGTAAAAGATATAGAAAAAGTAGAAGAAAATGATTATATAGGAGAAGCAGAAGTAAACCTTGCTAAATGGATGGCAAATAGATATTTTTGTAATATTTCAGATTGTATAAAATTAATGCTACCACCAGGTACAACAACCAAAATAGTTACTAATAGAGTAAAAGAGAAGTACACAAATTTTGTAAGTTTAATAAAAGAAGATTATGAGATAGAAGAAGATATAAATTTAAAAAAAATAAAATCAGAAAAACACATTAGAGTTTTGAAATTCTTAATAGATAATGGCGAAATATCTATACAAGAGTTAGAATTGTTTACAGATACAACAAGAAGCGTAATAAAAACATTGGAAAAAAACGGATATATAGAAATATTCGAAAAAAAGATAGAAAGAAATCCATTTATTCACAAAGTTTATGAAACCACACATAATTTAACATTAACAGATGAACAAAAAAAAGCATATGAGGAAGTAGCTGAAAGTATAGATATGTATGTTCATACAGAGTTTTTACTTTTTGGTGTAACAGGTTCACGGAAAAACAGAAGTGTATTTGCAATTAATTGAAAAGGTGTTAAAAGAGGGAAGAAGTAGTATAATGCTTGTTCCAGAAATATCATTAACTCCTCAAACTGTTGATAGATTTATTGCAAGATTTGGAGAAGACTTAATTGCAGTTTTACATAGCAAGCTATCTGTTGGAGAAAGATACGACCAGTGGCAAAAAATAAAATCTGGAAAAGCAAAAATTATAATAGGCGCACGCTCTGCTATATTTGCACCTGTTAAAGATTTAGGATTAGTTATTATAGATGAAGAACACGATTCGTCATATAAATCTGAAATGACACCAAGATATAATGCAAAAGAAATAGCAAAGTTTTTAGCTGAAAAAAATAGAGTTCCTTTATTATTAGGAAGTGCTACTCCAGATATTAATACATATTATAAAGCCATAAATAATGAAACAGTCTTACTTGAATTAACTAAAAGAGCAAATAATTCTAATTTGCCACGGAGTAGAAATAGTAGATTTAAGACAAGAACTTGCAAATGGTAATAGGAGTATGATAAGTACTAAATTATATACAGAAATAGAAAAGAATTTAAAACAAAAAAAACAAACTATATTGTTTCTTAATAGAAGAGGTTTTTCAACATTTATAATGTGTAGAGATTGTGGATATACTGCTAAATGTAAAAATTGTAATGTAACATTAACATATCATTATAAAGAAAATAAACTAAAATGCCATTATTGTGGATATGAAACCAAGACTTTAGCTAAGTGTCCTGAATGTAATAGTAATAATATTAGGTATTTTGGAACAGGAACTCAAAAATTAGAAATGGAAATAAAAAAACTATTTCCAGAGGCAACTACTATAAGAATGGATGTAGATACAGTAACTAAGAAGAATTCACATGAGCAAATATTAAGTACTTTCAAAAATGATAATTTAGATATATTAATAGGAACTCAGATGGTTGTAAAGGGACATCATTTTCCGAATGTCACATTAGTTGGTGTTATAGCAGCAGATAGTAATTTGAATTTAGATGATTATAGAGCAAGTGAAAAAACATTTCAAATACTTACACAAGTGGCTCGGAAGAGCTGGAAGGGAACAAGAAGGAAGAGTTATTATCCAAACATATAATCCAGATAACTTTAGTATAGAATATTCAAAAAAACAGGATTATAAATTGTTTTATAATACAGAAATTATGTTACGAAAAAATTTGAAATATCCACCTTTTTGTGATATAATTATGCTTGGTATTACAGGAGAAGATGAACTAGAAGTTCAAAAAGTATGTAATTTATTATACGACTTTTTTAAACAAAAAATATTAAATGAAAATGCAAAAATATTATTATATAAACCCAGTCCATCACCAATTGAAAAGATAAAGAATAAATATAGATGGAGAATAATAATAAAATGTAAATTTGGAAATGATATAATCATACTAATAAATGAAGCATTAGATGAATTTAGTAAAATGAAGAAAAAGGATTCGTGTAAGGTAATTGTAGATCTTAATCCTAATAATATGTTGTAATAGGGAGGAAACTTAAATGGCAATTAGAAATATAAGAGAAGATGGAGATGAAATCTTAAGAAAAAAGTCAAGAGTAGTAGAAAATGTAGATGATAAAATAAGAGAAATTTTAAATGATATGGTTGAAACTATGCATAAATTTAATGGTGTAGGCTTAGCTGGACCTCAAATAGGAATATTAAAAAGATTGGTAGTAATTGATTTATATGATGATAAAGGACCAATAAAATTAATTAATCCAGAAATTATTAAAGAAAAAGGTGGCAAAGAAGTTGAAGAAGGTTGTTTAAGTTTTCCAAATAAATTTGCTAAAATTATTAGACCGGAGGAAGTAGTAGTTAAAGCTTTAGATGAAAACGGAAAACAAATAAAAATATCTGCAAAGGGGCTTTTAGCACAGGCTTTATCACATGAAATTGACCATTTAAATGGAATTTTGTTTGTTGATAAAATAATACCAGGAACATTGGAAGTAGTTGAGCAAGAAAGTAAATAGAAATAGCTAAAAATGAGGCAAATTACGTGATTGTTTTAAGTATGTATTAAATTAGAGTTAAATGTAGCTTTCTTTTTATATAGTTCAGAATAGTTAAAATAGTATAGTAAAAAGATTTAGTTTATTAAGATTTAAATAGAAGGAGAAAATCGCATGTTAAATGTTGTATTTATGGGGACTCCAGATTTTGCAAAAGAGTCACTAAAATGTTTATATGAAGCAAATTATAATATATTGGGAGTTGTTACAAATCCAGATAAACCAAAGGGTAGAGGAATGAAAATGATGTATTCTCCAGTGAAAGAATATGCAATAGAGAAAAATTTAAAGATATATCAACCTTTGAAAGTAAGAAAAAATGAAGAGTTTTTAAAAGAAATTAAAAATTTAAATCCAGATGTCATATGTGTAGTAGCTTATGGAAAAATTTTACCTAAGGAATTATTAGATATACCAAAATACGGGTGTATAAATGTACATAGTTCATTACTTCCTAAATATAGAGGTGCAGCACCAATACAATGGGCAGTAATAAATGGAGATACTAAAACAGGTGTTACTACAATGTATATGGATGAAGGTATGGATACTGGAGATATGCTTTTAAAACATGAAGTAGAAATTGGAGAAGACGAAACAACAGGGGAATTATGGAATAGATTATCTACTATAGGAGGAAAATTATTAATAGATACTTTAAAACAGATAGAAGAAGGCTCTATTAAAAGACAAAAACAAGGAGAAGAATTTTCTATTGCTCCAATGCTTCAAAAGGAAATTGCTAAAATTGATTGGGAAAATAAAACAGCAATACAAATAAAAAATCTTGTTAGAGGATTAAATCCTATAATGGGAGCATACACATATTTAGATAATAAAAAAATAAAATTTTGGAAGGTAAAAGCAATAGAAGAAAAAGAACTATTAAAAACTTTTCCGGATTTAATGGAATATGGTTATAGATTAAATGATATTGCCTATGGAACAGTAATATTATCAGACCCTAAAAAGGGATTAATTATAAAAGCTAAAGCTGGATATATACAAGTATTGGAAATTCAAGGAGAAAATGCAAAGAAAATGCCTATAGGCGATTTTTTAAGAGGAAATAGTATAGATGTAGGAAAAATCCTACAGTAAAAAAATATATTAAAATATTTACATTCGGTAATATTATCTTTGTAATAAAAATCTATAAATATTAACTATAAAAGACGAAGTATTATCACTAGCCATTCTAAAATAATTAAGGCAGTAGAGTAGTAGCCTGTG